>DATIOT010000458.1:0-2412 GCA_035472875.1 Mycobacterium sp. | reverse complement strand
CACCCGCTTACCACCGATCAGGCCGCCCTCATGGTCGAATTGCTGGCCAGGCTGCACGCCACCTTCTGGGACCGCCTGCCCCGCGGCGGGCGCGGCCCGTTGGGATGGCTCTACACGCCATCGGGCGACGTCACCTCCCTGTTGACCGGCTCCCTGATGAAAACCTCGATCAAGCGCCTCACCGAGCGCACCACCATCCCCGTCGACAACGGCCGGTTCATCGCCGACAACTACCGTGCGGTCGCCGCCCTGATCGACACTCCTCCACATACGGTCATGCATGGCGATGCTCATCCCGGCAACATGTACTTCTACGGCGGTAAGGCGGGACTTCTGGACTGGCAGGCGGTACGGCGCGGCCACCCCTCCCGTGAACTGGCCTATACCTTGATCACCAGTCTGACGCCGCAAGACCGCCGCGCGAGTCAACGTGACCTACTCGACGACTATCGACGCGCGCTCGCGGCGGCCGGCGGACCCGACCTAGATCGCGACGATCTGTGGCTGCGGTACCGGCAGGGCGCGCTGTACGGATATGTCGCGCCCCTGATCACTGCTGGAATGGGGGGAATGCAGGTCGAAGACATCGCCATGGAGGGTCTGCGGCGCGGTGTCGCAGCACTCGATGACCTTGAAACCATTGCGGCACTGAAGGGTTCGATGTAGCCGCACTGTGAATGGGCCTGATGTAGTGGCAAATCCCGAGCTTCGTGAACGGACTTGCTCCCAACGGCTGGGAAGATTCGTTGACTCGATCTATCGCCAGGAATACGCTACCTGTCGTAGCGTAATGACCATCCAAGTCCGGTTTGGTGCCCCGCCGACCGCGAAACCGGCGTAACGCCTGTCGCGTCAGCAGCCATCGCGACGAGAAGGAGAGTCTCGTGTTCGACCTGAAGATCACCGGTGGCACCGTCGTCGACGGCACGGGCGCCGATCGCTGCCGCGCCGACATCGGCATCAAGGATGGCGTGATCGTCGACGTTGTACGCCGCGGTTCCAATGACCCGGAGATGGGCGGCGAGGCCGCTGAAACCATTGACGCGACGGGGCGTGTGGTGGCCCCTGGCTTCGTCGATATCCACACCCACTACGACGGTCAGGTGAGCTGGGACGGCCTGCTCGAGCCGTCGAGCGGTCACGGGGTCACCACGGTGATCGCCGGCAACTGCGGTGTCGGCTTTGCTCCGGTGCGGCCGGGCCGGGAGGACTGGCTGATCAAGTTGATGGAGGGTGTCGAGGACATCCCAGGCACCGCCCTCACCGAGGGCATCACATGGGGCTGGGAGACCTACCCCGAGTACCTCGACGCGATCGGCAAGCAGAACTTTGCGATCGACGTGGGTAGCCAGATCGCCCACGGCGCTGTGCGCGCGTACGCGATGGGTGAGCGGGGCTCCCGCAACGAGCCGGCCACGCCCGAAGACATCGCGGCGATGGGCCGGCTGGTCCAGGAAGGAATCGAAGCCGGCGCGCTTGGGTTCTCGACATCGCGCACGCTGGCCCACCGAGCGATGGACGGCGAACCCGTACCCGGTACGTTCGCCGCCGAAGAAGAACTCTTCGGCCTGGGCCGCGCCATGGCGGCCGGCGGCCAGGCGGTGTTCGAGCTCGCCCCGCAGGGGGCCGCGGGCGAAGACATCGTCGGCCCCAAGAAGGAACTGGACTGGATGCGGCGGTTAGCCGGCGAAATCGACCGACCGGTGTCATTCGCACTTATCCAGGTGGACGCCGATCCGAACCTCTGGCGCGAGCAGTTGGACCTCTCCGCGGCCGCGCATGCGGCAGGCAGTCGATTGCACCCGCAGATCGCGGCGCGCCCGTTCGGCATGATGATCGGATTCCAAGGGCATCACGGCTTCAGCCATCGGCCCACCTACCGCAGGCTCAGGGCCGAATGCAGCCGCGAAGAGCTCGCGCAGCGCCTCGCTGATCCCGCGGTGAAGGCCGCGATCCTGGCCGAGGACGACCTGCCCGTCGACCCGACACTGTTGTTTGACGGCATGTTCGCCTTCGTGCAGCATGCGCTGGATCGCCTCTACGCGCTCGGTGATCCGCCGGACTACGAGCCCACCCCCGACCGCACCGTCGCCGCGATCGCCAAAGAGCGCGACGAGGACCCGCTGTCGACCCTCTACGACCTCATGCTCGAGTCGAACGCGAGCGCCATGCTGATGGTGCCGCTGTTCAACTACGCCGACGGTAATTGCGATGCGATCCGAGAAATGATGTTGCACCCTGCCGGCGTGCTGGGGCTCTCCGACGGTGGTGCGCACTGCGGGATGATCTGTGACGCTTCCTACCCGACCTTCCTGCTCACGCACTGGGCACGGGACCGTAGCCGGGGCGAGAAGCTGTCGCTGGAATACGTGATCCGCAAGCAATCCCGCGATACCGCCCACCTATTCGGTC
>DATIOT010000457.1:0-12405 GCA_035472875.1 Mycobacterium sp. | reverse complement strand
CCGAAAGCCAGACTTTGTCGGTGGACTGGTAAACGGCATCCAGCCGATTGGAGGCCGTCTCGTCGGGACCCATGAGACGGAAGCGGTCCGGGTTGCGGGCAATGACGTCGCGCAGGAAAGTCCCCAATACGCGGGTGGCCTCGTGGGTGGTTACCGCCGGCTGTGAGACCGGCACCGCGTAGGTGCGGAAGTCCGGGAGATCTAACTCGCGCAGCAACAGTCCGCCGTTGGCGTGCGGGTTGGAGCTCATCCGCCGATCACCGCTGGGTGCGATCGCCCGCAGCTCCGAGCGGAGCGCGCCGTTCTCGTCGAAGAGCTCCTCGGGCCGGTAACTGCGCAGCCACTCCTCAAGCTGCGCGCGGTGCGCGGGGTTGTCGTGCGTCCCGGCGAGCGGAACCTGGTGTGCACGCCAGGTGCCCTCCACCTGCTTTCCGTCCACTACTTTGGGTCCCGTCCAGCCTTTGGGCGTGCGCAGCACGATCATCGGCCACACCGGCCGGTCGGTTTGTTCGCCGCTGCGCGCAGCACGCTGGATCGCCGCAATCTCGTCGAACGCATCGTCAAAGGCGGCGGCCAGCTGGTGGTGCACAGGCACCGCCTCATCGCCGGTGACCGTAATCGGCCGGTAGCCGTACCCGCGCAACAGCGATTCCAGCTCGGCTTGCGGGATGCGCGCCAGCACCGTCGGGTTGGCGATCTTGTATCCGTTGAGGTGCAGGATCGGCAGCACCGCGCCGTCGACGGCCGGGTTGAGGAATTTGTTCGAGTGCCAGCTGGCCGCCAGCGGTCCGGTCTCGGCTTCGCCGTCACCGACCACGCACGCCACCACCAGATCAGGGTTGTCGAAAGCCGCGCCGTAGGCATGAACCAACGCGTAGCCGAGTTCACCGCCTTCGTGGATGGATCCGGGAGTCTGGGCGGCGACATGGCTGGGGATGCCGCCGGGGAAGGAGAACTGACGGAACAGCTTCCGCAGTCCATCGGTGTTTTCACCGATGCCGCTGTACACCTCGCTGTAGGTGCCTTCGAGGTAGGCGTTGGCCACCAGCCCCGGGCCGCCGTGACCGGGCCCGGTCACATAGATGACGTTGGCGTCGCGGTTGCGGATGATGCGGTTCAGGTGCGCGTAGATGAGGTTGAGCCCCGGCGTGGTGCCCCAGTGTCCCAACAGCCGGGGTTTGACGTGTTCAGCCGACAGCGGTTCGGTCAGCCGCGGGTTATCCAGCAGGTAGATCTGCCCGACCGACAGGTAATTGGCAGCACGCCAGTACTTGTCGATGAGTGCCAGTTCGTCGTCCGAAAGGACTTTGGGAAGGGCTGAAGTCGCGGTTGTTGGGGTTTCTAGGCTCACCCGGACGATTGTCCGCGCCTCTGGTGAACGGGGCTAGAAGCGAACGTCACTCTTCGCCGCGAGCCCGGGCCTCGTAGGCCCTGCGCTTCTCGACGTCGACGTCATCGGTGAAGACATGCTCGCCCCCGAGGAGGCGGTTGAGGCCCTCGGCAAATGGGCGCGGCATGAACCTTTGCGACACAACCATCGCGCCGGCCGCCCTGGTGACGCGCACCCGCGGCTTGGGGCGAACTACCAGCCCGACGATCGCGTCGGCGATTTCTGACGGCTCGGCGTTCCTGAATCCATTGGCTCCCTTGGTGCCCGCGGTCAGTTCGGTGTTGACGAACGACGGCAACACCATCGAGAAGTTCACGCCGGCTTTGCGGTATTCGAGCCGCGCTGAGTCGGTGAAGGCGACCACCGCGTGCTTGCTGGCGCAGTAGGTGGCCAGCCCGACGGCGTAGATCTCCCCGGCGAGCGAGGCGACGTTGATGACGTGTCCGGATCCGCGGGGGACCATGCGCTGCACTACCAGCTTGCTGCCCAGGATCACGCCGTAGACGTTGATGTCCAAGATGCGCCGGGTGACCGCGTCCGGCTCGTCGATGATCCGACCGACTGGCATGATGCCGGCGTTGTTGACCAGCACGTCGATCGGGCCGAGTTGGCGCTCGACATGGTCTAAGAACTCGGAAAACGAGTGCGAGTCGGTGACATCGAGCTTGCCGTAGACATCGAGGCCGAGCGCCGCACCCGCCTCCTTCACCCTCACCTCGTCGACGTCGCCGATCGCGACCTTGGCGCCCAAGTTATGCAGTGCGCTCGCAGTCGCCAATCCGATTCCCCGTGCGCCGCCGGTGATCACAACGACCTTGTCACGGACCTTGAGGCCGATGGATGCCGTGTCTGCCATGTTCGTCCTTTCCGGGCCTTAACAGGTGTCAACTAGGCAATCTGGTAAGCACAGCACTCGACGTCAGGCTGCGCAATAACCACCCTGGCGTAGTTGCATGGCCAGACCGGTGGCCCGCGCCGATACTGCAACGATGACGGAAGTGCGGGCGGCCGTCCCCGAGGATTCGCATGATGTGGCCCGCGTGAACGTCCGGTCGTGGCAGTCGGCCTACCGGGGACTTATCGCCCAGGAATACCTCGACAGCCTGACGCCTGAAGCCTGGGCCCGCCGATACGCCTTCGATCGCATGGGACTTCGGCTACCGTCCACCCAGGTCGCGGTCGACGGTCCTACAATCTGCGGCCTGGTCACTACGGGTCTGTGCCGGGACGAAGACTTATCGAATTTCGGTGAACTAATCGCGATTTACGTCGATCCCGCGTATGTGCGTACCGGAGTTGGGCGTTTGTTGATGGGCGCCGCCCGGGAGCGCTTGCGCCGAGTTGGTGTCATGCAGGCTTCGCTGTGGGTGCTGGACGGCAATGTCCCCGCTCGGGGGTTCTACGAACGCGACGGGTGGAGGTACGACGGAACGCGCCGCACGCGCACTTACGCCGATGTGCCCGTGGATGAAGTGCGCTACCGATGCGCGCCCGTTTAGTGCAGGGCAAGCCAGATCAGGCTAGCGGCCCCGGCCACGGCGCAGTAGATCGCGAATGGTGTGAGGGTGCGGGTCTGGAAGTACCGGGTGAGATAGCGCACAGCGAGGTAGGCGCAGACGAAGGAGGCGATGCTGCCGGCCAGGACCTGGCCACCGATCCCGGTTCCCAGCGGCCCGAACAGGTCTGGGATTTTGTACACCCCCGCGGCCAGGATGATCGGCGTTGCCAGCAGGAAGGAGAAGCGTGCGGCGTCTTCGTGAGACAGGCCGCGCCATAGGCCCGCCACAATGGTGATCCCGGAGCGGCTGATACCGGGGAGCAGGGCCAGGATTTGGGCGGAGCCGATCAGCACACCCCGGCCCATAGGCAGTTGGGCGAGCCGATTGTCGACGGCCTCGCCGCTGTGGGTGCCTTGCTCACCTGCCGGCGGCGGGTCGTCTTGAGCGGGTGCCACGCGGCGGCGAAGGACCTCGCCCGCGTAGAGGGCGATGCCGTTGAGCATCAGGAATACCGCCGCCGGAATGGGTTTGCCCAGTGTGGTGCGGAATAGCTGTTCAAGGGCCAGCCCGGCCAGGCCCACCGGGATGGTGGCTGCCACGATCAGCCAGGCTAACCGCTCATCGGAAGTCTGGATCCGGCGATATCGCGCCGAAGAGACCAAGCCAGCCATTATGCGCACCCAGTCACGCCAGAAGAACACCAGCAGGGCGGCGGCGGTAGCAACGTGCAGGCCGACGATGAACGCCAGGTAGGGCGATTGGGGCGTGGAGACGTTGAGGTCTCGGGCCCATTGCCCGCCGACCAGTGCCGGGACCAACACCGAGTGTCCGAGGCTGGAGACCGGGAACAGTTCGGTAACGCCCTGGGCAGCGCCGACGATCACGGCTTCGACGTAGCTCAAGTGCGCGCTCATTCGTCGGGTGCCTCCATCAGATCGTGGGTCGGCCTGTGACGATAACCAAAGCGCCGTGTCAAACTTGTTGGCACCCATGGCCAACTGACCAGGCGGGTACGGTGTGCAGATGGCCGACGGGTTGCTCGATGCCGTGCGCGTCCTGGACTTGTCTGTTGGTGGGGCTGACGCGGTGACCCGGCTGTTAGCCGACCTGGGTGCCGACGTCCTCAAGGTGGAACCGCCGGGCGGGAGTCCCGGACGCGGCGTGCTGCCCACCCTGGCCGGAGCGAGCATCCCGTTCGCAGTGCATAACGCCAACAAGCGCAGCGCGGTGCTCAATCCACTCGACGAAGACGACCGCCGCCGGTTCCTCGACCTGGTTTCCGGTGCCGACATCGTCGTCGACTGTGGCGGGCAGGCAGCCGCGTTCGGGACGTCGTGTGCCGAGCTGGCCGATCGGTACCGGCATTTGGTGGCGGTGTTGATCACCGACTTCGGCGCGACCGGCCCGCGCTCGTCGTGGTCGGCGACCGATCCCGTGTTGTTCGCGATGTCCGGCTCGCTGTCGCGGTCCGGCCCTGCCACCGGCACCCCGGTGTTGCCACCCGACGGCATCGCCACGGCCACCGCCGCCGTGCAGGCGGCATGGGCCGTGCTCGTCGCCTACTACAACAGACTGCGTTGCGGCGCAGGCGATTACATCGACTTCTCCCGGCTCGACGCAGTCGTCATGGCGCTCGACCCGGCGTTCGGCGCCCACGGGCAGGCCACCGCCGGGCAGCGCAGCAGTGCGTGGCGGGGCCGCCCGAAAAACCAGGACCCCTAGCCGATTTGTGCGTGCAAGGACGGCTACGTCCGGTTATGCGTGATGGCGCCGCGCCAGTGGCGTGGCCTGCGGCGATGGCTGGGGGAGCCGGAAGAATTCCAGGACCCCAAGTACGACACCCTCGGCGCCCGTTTCGCCGAGTGGCCCCAGATCGGCGTGCTGGTCGACGCGTTATTCGCTGGCCGGACCATGAAGGATCTGGTTGCCGAGGGCCCGGCGCACGGGGTGCCGATCGCGGCGGTGCTCACGCCGTCGCGGATCCTGGCGTCAGAACACTTCCGTGCAGTGAGCGCGATCACCAACGCCGAACTCGTCCCCGGGCTGCGCACGGACATGCCCACCGGATACTTCGTCGTCGACGAAGAGCGCTCCGGCTTCCGCACCCCGGCCCCGGCTGCGGGCCAGGACGAGCCGCGCTGGCTGGCCGATCCGGTGGCCACGTCACCTTCGGGCCGTGTCGGCGACTATCCGCTTATCGGCCTGCGGATCCTCGATCTGGGCGTCATCGTCGCCGGCGGCGAGCTGAGCCGGCTCTTCGGGGACATGGGCGCCGAGGTCATCAAGATCGAAAGTGCCGACTATCCCGACGGGCTGCGGCAGTCTCGCGTCGGCGCCGTCATGAGCGAGTCGTTCGCCTGGACGCACCGCAACCACCTCGGGCTGGGCCTCGACCTGCGCAGCGCGCAGGGCAAGGAGATCTTCGGGCGTCTGGTCGCCGACGCCGACGCGGTGTTCGCCAACTTCAAGCCGGGAACCCTTACCTCGCTTGGGTTTTCCTTCGACACGTTGCGCGCCTTGAACCCCCGGATCGTGCTCGCCGGCAGCAGCGCCTTCGGAAACCGGGGGCCCTGGAGCAAGCGGATGGGCTACGGCCCGCTGGTCCGCGCCACCACCGGCGTGACCCGGCTTTGGACGTCCGAGGAAGCTGCTGAGGAAGCTCGCGTCGCCGGGTCCCGGCATGCCTTCTACGACGCGACGACGATCTTCCCCGATCACGTCGTTGGGCGGGTCACCGCCATCGCGGCACTGGCCGCGCTGATCCACCGCGATCGAACCGGCGCCGGAGCCCACGTACACATCTCCCAGGCCGAAGTGGTGGTCAACCAACTGGACACGCTGTACGTCACCCAGGCCGCACTCGCTGCGGGCATTGCCGAGATCCACGATGACACCAGCGTCCACGCGGTCTACCCGTGCTCCGGTGACGACGAATGGTGCGTCATCTCGGTCGGGTCTGACGATGAATGGCGTTGTGCTACATCAGTTTTAGGTTTACCGGAATTGGCCGACGACCCGCGCTTCGCGACCGGCGAATCGCGCTTGGCCAATCACCGGGAGTTGGTGGAGTGGGTGTCGACCTGGACCCGCACCCGCACCCCGGTGCAGGCCGCCGAAGCGCTGCAGTCGGCCGGAGTTCCGGCCGGACCGATGAACCGCCCGCCGGACGTAATCGAAGACCCACAGCTGATCGAGCGAAAACTGCTCCGCGAGATGGTGCATCCATTGATCGAGCGTCCGCTGCCGGCCGAGACGGGTCCCGCACCGTTCCGGCATATTCCGCCCGCGCCCCAAAGCCCTGCGCCGTTGCCCGGCCAGGACACCCTCGAGATCTGTCAAAAACTGCTCGGAATGGGCACCGAAGAGACCGAGCGGCTGCTCGCCGACCGTGTGCTGTTCGCGCCGGGTACCAATGCCTAGCATTTCCTTCACGAACTCCGCCGAGCTTGGGGGCACCGCCCGCTTGCGGGGGACAGTCTGGCGTGACGCTCGATGCGTCTCAGGGCCCGCATCGTCGCCACGATAAGTTCGTCCCATGACCGTCGACCCCAGGACACCGGTATTGATCGGCTACGGTCAGGTCAACCATCGCGACGAAATCGACCCAGAAACGCGGTCCGTCGAACCGGTCGACCTGATGGCCGCCGCAGCTCGGCAAGCTGCGGATTCCCGGGTTATCGAGGCCGTGGATTCCATCCGCGTGGTGAACGTGCTGTCGGCACACTACCGCGATCCCGGATTGCTGCTCGGTGAGCGGATTGGTGCCTCCAACTTCGGCACTTCCTACAGCCCCGTCGGCGGCAACGTGCCGCAGTCGCTGGTCAGCCGGGCGTGCCTGGACATCCAGCAGGGTCGGGCCGGCGTGGTGCTGCTTGCCGGCGCCGAAACATGGCGGACCAGAAGAGGGCTGAAGGCCAAAGGCAGCAAACTTGTGTGGACGGTTCAGGACGAATCCGTCCCGATGGCCGAGGTCACCGGTGACGACGTCCCGATGGCCGGTGAGGCGGAGATCAGGATCAAGCTGGACCGGCCCGCCTACGTCTACCCACTGTTTGAGCAGGCGATTCGCATCGCAAACGGCGAGTCAATTGAGGATCACCTCAAGCGCGTCGGCGAATTGTGGGCCCGCTTCAACGCCGTCGCGGTCGGCAATCCGAACGCGTGGATCCGTAAGCCGGTGACCGCCGAGGAAATCTCGCAGCCCGGCCCGCAGAATCGGATGATCAGCTGGCCGTACACCAAGCTGATGAACTCCAACAACATGGTCGACCAGGGCGCCGCGCTGATCCTGACATCGGTCGAGCAGGCGAAACGCCTGCAAATCCCGGCTGACCGGTGGGTTTACCCGCATGCGGGCACCGACGCACACGACACCCCCGCCATTGCCGAACGTGACGAGCTGCACCGGTCTGCGGCCATCCGGATCGCTGGTACCCGGGTGCTGGAGCTGGCCGGCCTTGGCATCGACGACGTCGACCACGTCGATCTGTACTCGTGCTTTCCTTCCGCCGTTCAGGTCGCGGCGGCCGAGTTGGGTTTGGCCGTTGACGATCCCGCGCGCCCGCTGACTGTCACCGGCGGACTGACCTTCGCGGGCGGCCCGTGGAGCAACTACGTCATGCATTCGATTGCCACCATGGCCGAACTGCTGGTGGCCAATCCCGGACGGCGTGCCCTGATCACCGCCAACGGCGGCTTCCTGACCAAGCACAGCTTCGGCGTGTACAGCACTGAACCTCCGGCCGAATTCCGTTGGGAGGACGTGCAATCGACGGTGGATCGAGAACCCACTCGGGACGGGTTGATCGAGTGGGAGGGCGTCGGCACCGTCGAAGCTTGGACTACGCCGTTCAACCGGGACGGGCAGCCGGAGAAGGCCTTCCTGGCCGTGCGGACGCCCGACGGGTCGCGCACGCTGTCGGTGATCGCCGATCCCGCCACGGCGCAAGCAACTGTGCGGGAAGATATCGGTGGCGCCAAGGTTGCCGTCGCCGCAGACGGCAGTGCGACGCTGCAGTAGCCGGCCACGGCATAGCGCCAGGCCAGAGCGCCGTTTCACGGGTAACGGTCGCGCAACTGATAGCGACATGCCTATTGTCGAGGGTGACGTTGGGGGAGGTGAGCCCAGGTGCACATCCTGGTTACCGACGCCACCGGCACCGTCGGCCGGCTGGTCGCACGGCAGCTGATTGCTGCCGGACACACGGTCAGCGGCATTGCTGAGCGCCCACATGCCTGCCTGGACGCGGGCGTCGAATTTGTTTGCGCGCCGCTCAGCGATCCCGTCCTGCAAGAGCTGGCCGACGAAGCCGACGCGGTGATCCACCTGGCCCCCGTCGACACCAGGGCACCGGGCAGCGCAGGCATCGACGGAGTTGCGCATGTGACCCATGCGGCCGCCCGCGCCGGCGCCCGCCTGCTGTTCATGTCCCAAGCCGCAGGTCGGCCCGACCTGTATCGGCCGGCCGAGGAGCTGGTGTCCACGAGTTGGGCGCCGAGCCTCGTCATCCGGATTGCGCCGCCGGTCGGCCGCCAGCTCGACTGGATGGTGTGCCGCACCGTGGCCACGCTGCTGCGCGCCAAGGTCTCAGCGCAGCCGATGCGAGTGCTGCACCTCGATGACCTGGTGCGCTTCCTGGTTTTGGCGCTGAACACCGACCGCACCGGTGTCGTGGACCTCGCCACCCCGGACACCACAAACGTGATCACCGCGTGGCGACTGCTGCGATCCGTCGACCCGCAGTCCCGGCTGCATCGGGTACGCAGCTGGTCAGAGTTGATTCCAGAAATGGACATCAGCGCCGTGCAAGAGGATTGGATGTTCGAGTTCGGCTGGCAGGCGGTCGAGGCGGTCGCCGACACCGCGCGTGGACTCGTCGGCCGAAGACTCGGTGCCGCGGGCGCGATCAGTCACGGGGGCCAAGTTGCGCTGCCGGTCGAGGTTCTCCCGCGGTCCGAGCCATACGGCGAACTGCGCAGCGCGGCACCAGAGGGCATGGAGGGTGAGTTCGACGACCGGATCGATCCGCGGTTCCCGGTTTTCAGTGCGACCAGCCTCGCCCAGGCGCTGCCCGGACCATTAACCCCGATCACCCTGGACGTCCAGTTGAGCGGGCTGCGCACAGCCAGCCGGGTGATGAGTCGGGTGCTTGCACTGGGCGGCGTGGTAGGTGACGAATGGGGGAGCAGGGCCATCGCGGCGTTTGGTCACCGCCCCTACGTCGGGGTGTCGTCCAACGTCCTCGCTGCCACCCAGCTACCCGGCTGGGACCAGGAAGCCGTCGTCCGGCGTGCCCTGGTCAACCAGCCGCAGGTCGGTGACCTCCTGCCGTTTGGTCAGCCCCAGCTAGCCGGCGGAGCGCTCGGGTCGGTCGCCAAAGCGGTCGCCACGGCACGATCGCTGGCCCTGTTGCGCCATCTCAGGAGTGACACGCGGGCCTACAGTGCCGCCGCCAATGCAGAACACCTTGATACCGCCCAGCTGAGCCTGCTGCCCGATGCCAGCCTGGGAGTGCGAATCCGGCTGTTGCAGGACCGGATCCACCAAGGCTGGATCCTCACGGCGCTGTGGTTGATCGACACCGGCGTCACCGCGGCGGCGCTGCAGCACACCGGGGCCGGATCCAGAGTGCCCGGGATAGGCGTGATCATGGAGAGTAGCCGCGTCGCAGCAGAGACCGCCGAGCTGGTGGCGGCGTTGCGCGCCGACCCGCCGTTGCGTGCCCTGGCCCGGGAAGGCAACCTCGCCAGCATCCGTGCGTTGTCTCCGGACACCGCCGGTGCGCTCGATGCCGCTGTCGCCCGGATCGGGCACCGTGGGCCAGGCGAAGCCGAGCTGGCCAGCCCGACGTTCAGCGACGATCCGGCGATGCTGCTGATGGCAGCCGCGGAAGCCGCTGCAGCCGATGGCGTACCGACCGAGGCAACGCCGCCTGCGACACTCGCCCGGCGGCTTGCCAGCAACGCCCGCGATTCGCGGGAGCTGGCCCACGACACCACCATCCGGTTCACCCACGAACTCCGGATGACGTTGCGCAAGCTGGGGTCTCGGCGGGTGGCGGCGGACCTGATCGACGTCGTCGATGACGTCCACTACCTGACGTGCGACGAACTAATCATCATGCCGGCCGATGCCAGGTTGCGGATCAAGCGTCGGCGCGCCGAACGGGAACGCTTGCAGGCACAGCGCCCACCCGACGTCATCGACGGGAGCTGGATCCCCGTCGACGGAAGCGTCGCTTGGCCGCATCGCGACCCGGGCTTTGACTAGCGGTTAACCAGCGTCAGCTCAACAGGTCGCCCAGCGGCGACTGCGGGTCGGCCAGCTTGTCGGGGTCGACGGGAGTCCTGGACCTGATCAGGGCTTTGACGTCATCGAGCACGTCCCAGATGTTGACGTTCATCCCAGCCAGCACCCGCTTGTCGCCGTCGAGCCAGAACGCGACGAATTCACGGCCGGCGACGTCGCCGCGGAACACGACCCGCTCGAAGCTGGGCGCGTGCCCCACATACTCCATTCCGAGGTCGTACTGATCGGTGAAGAAATAGGGCAGCTCAGCGTATTCGCCTGGCTTGCCGAGCATCCCGGCTGCCGCCACCGCAGGTTGCTTGAGTGCATTGGCCCAGTGCTCGGTGCGGATCCGGCCACCAAACAACGCGTGTTCGGCAGCGGCGATGTCGCCGACCGCGTAGATATCGGGATCACTAGTGCGCAGTGACGCATCGACCAGCACGCCGCCGTCGCCCATGGACAGCCCGGCCTGTTCGGCGAGTTCGACGTTCGGCTTGGCGCCAACGGCCACCAGCACCGCATCAGCCGCCACCGTCGACCCATCACGCATCTTCAACCCGGTAGCCAGGCCGTCTGTCGTCGTAACCTCCTCCACCTGCGCCTCTAGCCGTAGGTCCACCCCGTGATCCCGATGCAGATTGGCAAACACTTCGCCGACTGTTTCGCCAAGTGCGGCCACCAGCGGTTGTTTGGCGGTCTCGACGACGGTCACGTCGACGCCGCGCTGGCGAGCACCGGCGGCCACCTCCAGGCCGATCCATCCGGCGCCCACCACAGCCAGCGAAGACCCTTCGGTTAGAACAGAATTCAGTGCCACCGCGTCGTCGTAGGTGCGCAGATAGTGGACTTGGTCGGCGTCAGATCCAGGTATCGGTAGGCGCCGCGACGCCGATCCCGTCGCCAGCAGCAGCTTGTCGTAGGGCACTGCAGTGCCGTCGGGAAGGGCGACGGTGTGTTCGCCGGGGTCCACGGCCGACACCCGTGAGCCGAGTCTCAGGTCGACGTTGTGCTCGCTGTACCAGTCGGAGTTCTGCACGGTGAACTCGCTCAGTGACTTCTTGCCGGCCAGATATTCCTTGGAAAGCGGAGGTCGCTCGTAGGGCAGATGCTTCTCTTCGGCGAACAGAACGAGTTGGCCATCAAAGTCGCTGTCGCGCAATGCTTCTACCGCCTTGGCCCCAGCAAGTCCGCCGCCGACGATGATGAATGTAGTCGAGCTGGCCATGATTGCTGCTCCGTTCTGCCGTCGAAGTCCCCAGCCTACCCGGGCCGGGTTACCGCAAAAGTTCTTGCAACGTCAGCGCATTGCGGACAGCATGGCCGCCCAGATCGTTGTTGAAATACACCCACACGTCCACCCCGTCGCGGTCCCATCGGGCGATCCGGTCGGCCCAGCGCCGCAGCTCGTTGTCGGAATAGCAGCCGGCGTAGATCGCATCCTGATCCGGACCGTGCAGCCGTACGTACACCAGATCGGTGGTAGCGCGCGGAACGCAGACCAGTCCGCCGCCACTCATCACCACATAAGCGGCGCGGTGGTCTTCCAACAATTCGTACACCGCTGGCTCGTTCCACGACGCATGGCGCAGCTCGACGGCCACCCGGATCGACGCCGGTATGCGCTGCAGGAAGGAATCGAGGCGCGCGTCGTCGCGCTGCTGCTCCGGATGCAGCTGAACCAACAGCACACCGTGCCGGTCACCCAGCAGCTGCCAACAGCGCTCGAACCGCTCGATCCACGGCTCGGGCGAGGCCAGTCGACGGTAATGGGTCAATCCGCGATGCGCCTTTACCGACATCCTGAAGCCGGCCGGCAGTTGATCGCGCCACCCCGCGAACGTCGAATCCTTGGGCCACCGGTAAAAGCTGGCGTTCAGCTCGACGGTATCGAACACTTCGACGTAGCGGGCCAATCGACGTGCGGACGGCATGCCGGGCGGGTATAGCACATCCACCCAGTGGTCATAAGACCATCCCGATGTGCCGATCCGTGTCGTCACCGCACGGTCAACCGGTCAGCTGCCGACGCATGTCGTCGTCCAGCGACACCCTGACGAGCGCAGCTGCCAGCCGTGCACTTGTGCGCGGTGCGAGCGCTCCCAGCTTCACCGGTTCGGTGGGCAAACCCAACTGCTTGGCCGCGGCGGTGGCACGGTCGTCGAAGTACGGGCGCACCCACGTCCAAACGTCTTGGATTTCGCGTAGGTAGATGTCGGCGCCGGTAT
>DATIOT010000456.1:0-2169 GCA_035472875.1 Mycobacterium sp. | reverse complement strand
CAGCGCAGGGCTTGTGCGGCGAGCTTCGGCTGGCGGATTTCGATCGCATCGAGCTGTCCAATCTCAACCGGTTGCCGGCGACCGTCCTGGATCTCGGGCTGAACAAGGCAGAGGTGGCTGCCCGAAGGATTGCCGAGCTAGACCCATACCTCCACGTCCGGGTGCTGGACGTCGGGCTGACCGTCGACACCGTGGACGAGTTTCTCGACGGACTGGACATCGTTGTCGAGGAATGCGATTCGTTGGACATGAAGGTCATCCTGCGAGAGGCCGCACGCGCCCGCCGGATTCCGGTGCTGATGGCAACGAGCGACCGGGGCCTATTGGATGTGGAACGTTTCGACCTGGAGCCGCAGCGCCCGATTTTGCACGGTCTGCTAGGCGAGTTGGACGTCACGCTGCTTGCCGGCATGAGTAGCCGGGAAAAGATTCCGCACATGCTGCGCTTCCTTGAGGCCGAGCAGTTGTCGCCCAGGGGCACGGCGTCCCTGGTGGAAATCGACCGCACGCTGTCGACGTGGCCGCAGGTCTCCAGTGACGTTGTATTAGGAGCGACCGCGATTGCCGAGGCAGTGCGCAGACTCGGATTGGGTGAAGACCTCCGCTCGGGCCGGATTCGGCTCGATGTCGGCTCGGCGCTCAATCGGCTCGACGAGCCGGAGATGGTCAGGGATCGCCCCCCACCCTCAGCCGACGATTCAGATCCTGCGCTGCCGGGAGTATCGGGCGTCATCGCCGCAGCCGCTATTCGGGCGCCGTCCGGCGGCAACGCGCAGCCCTGGCGTATTGAGGCTGGGCCGGATGTCATCACCATCCGGCTTGCACCCGAGCACACGTCGACGATGGACGTCGGGTTCCGCGGCAGTGCGGTCGCGGTTGGAGCGGCCCTTTTCAACGCCAAAGTAGCCGCTGCCAGCCGACGGGTGCTGGGGGCGGTGACCTTGTTGGAGGACGTTGACGGCGCGCCATTGCAGGCGACGGTGCATCTGCGTGACGGGGGTGAGCCCGACCTGGCCGGGCTGTACCAACCGATGCTGGCGCGTGAAACCAACCGCCGCATCGGAACATCCCGCCCGATCGCCGCCGATACCATCGAACGGCTGCACAGCGTCGCTGAGCGGGAGGGAGCTCGGCTGCACCTCCTGACCGAGCACGACGACATCGCCGGTGTGGCAACGATTCTCGCCGCAGCTGACCGCACTCGCTATCTGACGCCGGGACTGCACGCGGACATGGTTTCTGAGCTGCGTTGGCCCGGTGATCAGCATCCCGACACAGGTATCGACGTCCGTAGCCTCGAGCTCGGCCCTGACGATCTCGCCGTGCTGGACATCTTGCGGCGCCCGGACGTGATGGCCCACCTCGCGCGATGGAACGCTGGGACCGCGTTGGGCGAGGACACTCGCCGCCGCGTGTTGGCGAGCTCTGCCGTGGGCGTCGTTTCGGTGCCGGGAGGCACCTTGACCGGCTACGCGCGCGGCGGATCCGCTGTTGAGGCGGTGTGGATTACTGCACAGCAGCGTGGGTTGACTGTTCAGCCCATCTCGCCGGTCTTCCTCTACGCCCGCGATGCCGACGATCTCACCGAATTGTCGATGTCGTTCGCCCACGAGCTGGGCGACCTGCAACGAGAATTCCGGCAGCTCGTTCGCATACCGGCCGACGCTTCGCCTGCCCTTGTGCTGCGATTCGCTGTCGGCGCCCCGGCTTCGGTGCGGAGCTGTCGCAGTCTCGGCCGCGTTTGTTTGCTGTAATGACAACACCCGTTACCGTATAGAAGATGTCGGGCTCGCTGGACGATTTGGTGACGGCGGCGGCCGCCGAGTTGATGGCGGCTACCGTGGGCAACTCCGCCGCGACCAGTCAACGGGTGCTCGCCGACTTGGTTAGCCACTTCGGTGTGGACACCGGTTTTCTGCGTCACAACGACCACACCATCCATGCGACAGTGCTGGTCGCTGAATGGCCGCCACGCGAGAACGTCCCCGACCCCGACCCGATCGGTGTGGTGTATTTCGCGGACGCCGACTCGGTCTTCGCGCTGCTCGAAAACTACAAGGAGCCCTACGTTTTGCGTCCCGAGCCTGCGAACGCGGACTACCAGCGCTATATCGAGGAGGGCACGGGCGTTCCTGCGACTTCCCTCGCGGGCGTTCCACTGCTTTCCGG
>DATIOT010000455.1:0-2040 GCA_035472875.1 Mycobacterium sp. | reverse complement strand
AGGCATGGCCGTGTTGGCGGTCTCGGAGAGCGACGGCGAGGTCGAGTACGCCATCGAGACAACCGCGACGACAGGTTGGTGCCCGGTGTGCGGCGCGCTGGCCAGGTTGCATGACCGGCGCCCGACGTGGGTGCGGGATCTGCCGGCCGGTGATCGGGCGGTGACGCTGGTGTGGGTCAAACGGGTGTGGCGCTGCGCGCACCACGAATGTGAAACCCGAGTTGGCTCATCCTAGTGTTCAAGTTGTCCGCTGATGTTGGCGATCGCGTCGCGGAGGTCGTCGGGTAGCGGGTCGGCGGCGTTGAGGATTTGTCGGCCAGCTTTGATTTTGACGGTGCGGTACCGGCGAGTGGTGCGGACGAATTTCTTGATGCTCCAACCGGTTTGGTGCTCGATATAGTGGCTGACGGCCATGGCGGCGACCACGATGCTCAGGTGCGCCTCGATTGATTCGCGCAGGTGGTGGTAGATCGGCCGGGCCTGCAGGTCGTGCTTGGACATCCGGAAGGCCTTCTCGATGTGCCACAGCTGGTGATAGGCGTCGATGACGAACGTCGGGGTCTGGTCGACCAGGTTGGTGGTGTAGCCCTTCCACCCGGCCAGAGCGCGGGTCTTGGCCTCCAGCGTGCGGTTGACACTCTTGGTCGCACCCGAGAGTTGGATGTAGCGGTTGCGTTTGACCGGGGCGTGCCCGTCGACGGCACGTTCGGCCTTGCGGACTTGTTCGTCGATCCCGCGCAGCGTGCGCCGCGCCCGGTCATACCGGTACTGGTAGTGAATGACCCGATCTGGGATCCCGCGGGCTTTCTCACTACTGGTGGACGGCCACGGCTGGGTGAGCACCAGCCCATCAGGAACCGCCTCATCGGGGTGTTTGTCGTGCCATTCACGCACCACATCGGGCAGCTGCGGGATGCGGGTTCCGAGGACGAAATACAGCCCGGCGGCTTGCAGGGCGACCTGGTTGGCCTCGGAGATCATGCCGGCATCGGCGACCACGGTGACATCGGAGAGCTGGTGAGCCGCTTTGAAGGCGTGGATGACCGGCAGCATCGTGGCGGTCTCGGCTTTGTTGCCCTCGAAGGCCTGCACGGTCAGCGGGAATCCGGCCGCGTCGGTGAGCAACCCGAGGGTGATCTGCGGTTCCAGCCTGCGTTCCTTGGAGAACCCGGGCTCGCGGAAGCCGTCACCGGCATCGGTCTCGAAGTACAGCGTCGAGACGTCGAAGAGCACCAGGCTTGCCGGCCCCAGCCCCGCATGTACGGCGCTCGCCGCGGCCAGCGATTGCCGCCAGCCGGGTTGGGCATAGCCGCGAAGGCGACGCTTGACCGTGGCATAAGACGCCGGGCTCACCCCGACTTCGCTCAGCACCCGCTCGGCGTCGATCTTGCTGCTCGGCTCGATGATCCGCGCCAACACCAGACCACGAAAAACGTTGTCGCTCTTGGTGGCTGACTCGAACCCCAGGACCCGATACGCGGCACACAGTGCTTCCCACAGGTGGGTCATCTGCGAGGACAGGATCGGCAGCGTGCCCGGTTCCAGGCTGCCGGAGATCCCCAGGTCCAGCTCGGTCTGCCCGGCCGCCAACCGCTCGGCCGCAGCGGTCTTCAGCGCCAACAACTCGACGTCATCATGGGCTGACCCGAGATGTTCGATCGAGCGGGAGCCTTTGCGCCAGGACCACACGATCTGCACCGCGGTCGCCCCCGACGAGGTCTTTACGGTGCGCACGTATGCCACCCGGGCAGCTTACGATCGATCCTAGTGTTCAAATCCCACCCGAACGGCAGACAAAACCCCAGCTCAACGCGCCGCAGCCACACCAACACCCCAAACGTGAGCCAAGTCAGGTTTCACCACACAAGCTTCGGAACACGGTGGATATCCGACGCGAGCGATGACGGTCGATGCTGCGCCGGAACGAGTTGTACGGGTCCCGAGTTGGCTCATCCTAGTGTTCAAGTTGTCCGCTGATGTTGGCGATCGCGTCGCGGAGGTCGTCGGGTAGCGGGTCGGCGGCGTTGAGGATTTGTCGGC
>DATIOT010000454.1:0-5648 GCA_035472875.1 Mycobacterium sp. | reverse complement strand
GACCGTTGCCCTACGCCAATTGGTCTTGGCGCAAGACGCAAGGGCGTCGGCGTTCGGGACGGAGCTCTTGGCCGCGACCAGCATGGCGCCTCCCCACTGCCCATCGTTCCGTCGGTAGGCACGTGCGCCGAATCCGGCATTGTTGTTCTGGCATGCCAACCCCCGCCGCAACAGTCCGAAGGGAGCCGCGAGCTGTGGGTTGGTTACCGCGGCGGCGGCCGTGATGAACTGAGCCGCATCCGAGCCGTCTACTTCTTGGACATTCGGATTGCCAAGGCTGGTCAGCTGCTGCGAGATCCCGGCATTGTTACCGCCACCGATGATCGGACCGCCGCCGCCGGACGTCATCGGGGGCAGCGTGACGGTGGGGTCGGCGGTTGCCGCGGGCGTCCCGACAAAAGCACTTATCGACAGCGCACACGCCGCGATACTCGCGGCAATCCGAACCATAAGTACAGAGGGTATCCCCGGCGATATGGGTGGGACATCGTTCCGGGCAAAGATCGTTAGAGCAGGTGTGCATAGTCTGCACGGCGGTCATCGGAGACCAACGAGTTGAGCACGTGGCGGGTCTGCAACCGGATGTATTCGTCGACGGTGTAGATCGGCCCGAAATGCCAGTGCTTCAGCGCCCAGCCGTGTGCGATCAGCATGATGTCGAAAACGGTGAGGTCGACATCAACCTCGCGGAAGACGCCGTCGGAAATACCGGCCTCGATCGCCGCGCGCAGCGGTGCGGCAGTGGCGATTTCGAGCTCCTTGATCTTTGTGCGACCGGCCGGCCCCAGCGTTCGGCTCTCCCGATAGGTCAGCACCACCCCGTCGAGGTTCTCGTCGACGATCTGGATGTAGCGGCGGATCCCTGCCGCCAACTCTTCAACCACGTCATCGCCGGCGGCGTCCATCACCGGCGCCAGTTGATCGCGGAACACATCCAGGATCCGCACGATCGTCGCGAGCAGCAGGTCCTCCTTGCCGCCGAAGTACTTGTAGATCAAACCGACACTGACATTGGCCTCGGCGGCCAGGTCCTGCATGGACATCTGGTGGAATCCGGTCTTGCCCATGACTATGACCGCGGCATCGAGTAGCTGCCGACGCCGAGAGCTGGCCCGGGCCGCGCGAACTGCCTCCTCGACGGGAAGGTCGCTGTAGTCGGTGGCCATGTCCACCTCAGATGCCCAAGTCCTTGGCGATGATCGTCTTCATGATCTCGTTGGTTCCGCCGTAGATCGTCTGGATGCGGGCATCGACGAACGCACGCGACACGCTGTACTCCCGCATGTAGCCGTACCCGCCGTGCAGTTGCAGGCACCGGTCGGCGGTGCGCACCTGCAGGTCGGTGGTCCACCATTTCAGCCGCGCGGCCCGCGCGGCGGTCAGTGAACCGGTGAGGTGCTCGGCAAGGCAGTCATCGAGGTAGGTGCGGGCGATGTCGATTTCGGTCGCCAGCTCGGCAAGCACGAATTGACTGTTTTGGAAGCTGGCGATCGCTGCGCCGAATGCCTTGCGTTGGCGGACGTAGTCGAGTGTCTCGGCCAATATGCTCTCGGCGGCGGCGACCGCGCCCACCCCTAGCGCGAGCCGCTCCTGCGGCAGGTTCCTCACCAGCTGATAGAAGCCCATGCCCTCTTGTTCGAGCAGATTGTCGATAGGCACCCGCATATCGGTGAAGGTGAGCTCACTGGTGTCCTGGGCATGCAAGCCGATCTTCTCCAGGTTGCGGCCACGATGAAAACCCGCTGTATCCGCGTCCACCACTAGCAGTGACAGGCCCTTGTGTCGATCGGGTGAGGTGCGCACTGCGATGACGAACAGGTCGCCGCTCTGCCCGTTGGAGATGAATGTTTTAGCGCCGTTTACGACGTAATGGTCGCCGTCGCGCACCGCTGTGGTACGGATCCCGGCCAGGTCGCTGCCGGTGCCGGGTTCGGTCATCGCGATGCCGAGCACCGTCTCGCCGGTCACCACCCCGGGCAGCCAACGTTGCTGTTGTTCGGGCGTCGTCAGATCGGTGAGATAGGGCAGCACGACGTCGTTTTGCAGCGTGAAGGCGATAGCTTCGGACGCCGCGCCCGCCCGCTGAAGTTCGTCGATCAGGATCGCGTTGTAACGGAAGTCGTTGACTCCCGGGCCCCCGAGGTGCTCGGGCACCGAAAACCCCAGCAGTCCCAGCTTTCCGGCTTCGACGAACAACGAACGATCCCATTGGCCGTCTCTTTCCCACTTCTCGTGGGCGGGGACGACAGCCTGCTGCACGAAATCGCGGACTAGTTCCCGGAACTGGTGATGCTCGGACGTGTATTCCGGGCGTGCGGCCATCGGGTACTCCTGTCAGCGGAACGCGTCGCTACCGGTGAAGGCCAGGCCGAGGACGAGCTGGTGCATCTCCGGCGTGCCCTCGTATGTCAGCACCGATTCCAGGTTGACCATGTGCCGGATAACTGGGTATTCCAGCGATATCCCGTTGCCGCCCAATATCGTTCGAGCGGTCCTGCAGATTTCGATCGCTTCACGGGTGTTGTTGAGCTTGCCGAAGCTGACCTGTTCGGGACGCAGCCCGACGCTGTCCTTGAGGCGACCGAGGTGCAGTGACAGCAACTGACCCTTGTGTAGTTCGATCGCCATGTCGACGAGCTTTGCCTGGGTCAATTGGAATCCGGCTATCGGACGGCCGAATTGGCTGCGTTGCGTGGCGTAGTCGAGCGCGGATTGCCAGGCCGTCCGAGCCGCTCCCATTGATCCCCAGATGATTCCGTAGCGCGCTTCGGACAGGCAGGACAGCGGCCCTTTGAGTCCCTTTGCCTCGGGCAGCATCGCGTCGGCGGGCAGTCGTACATCGTCGAGCACTAGCTCGCTGGTGATCGATGCCCGCAGCGACAGCTTGTGGTGGATGGTGTTGGCTGTGAAGCCGGGCGTGTTGGTCGGGACGATGAACCCGCGAATCCCGTCATCGGTGGCCGCCCACACGATCGCGACGTTGGCGACCGAGCCGTTGGTGATCCACAGTTTGCGGCCGTTGATAACCCAATCCGAACCATCGTGCCGCGCACGGGTTTTCATCGCAGCGGGATCGGATCCGACATCCGGTTCGGTTAGCCCGAAGCAGCCGAGCAGCTCGCCCGCGGCCATGCCGGGAAGCCACTGTTGTTTCTGTTCCTCAGAGCCGAACCTCCAGATCGCGAACATCGCCAGCGACCCCTGCACCGAGACCATCGACCGAACGCCAGAGTCGGCGGCCTCCAGCTCGACGCAGGCCAGGCCGTAGTGCACCGCCGATGCCCCGCCACATCCGTAGCCGTGCAAGTGCATGCCGAGCAGGCCGAGTTCGCCGAACTGCTTCCCGAGCTCACGGACCGGAAGGTCGCCGATCTCGAACCACTCCGCGACGTACGGGGTGACGTGCTCGGCGCAGAACTTTCTGACGGTGTCACGCACCGCGATCTCGTCGCTCGACAGGGACGCGTCGAGGCCGAGCGGGTCGAATCGGTCGAAGGCAGGAAGTGCTTCAGTGCTCATAGGGTCAGCCTGCCACTAACCGGCCATCGTAAGGCCACCGCTGACGCTGATCACCTGTCCGGTTATGAACGACGCGGCGTCGGAGGCGAAGAACACTACCGGTGCCGCGACCTCTTCGGGCCGGGCCAAGCGGCGGAACGGGATCGCTTTGACCAGCGCTTCTTTCAGCGTCTCGGGTTGCGCATGAAACAGCGGCGTGTCCGTCGGGCCCGGGCACACGCAGTTCACCGTGATCCGGTGGCGGGCCATTTCCCGGGCCAGTGACTTGGTCAGCGCGATGACTCCGCCTTTGGCGCCGGCGTAGATGGATTCACCTGCGCTGCCGACGCGGCCGGCGTCACTGGCCAGGTTGACGACGCGTCCGCCGGCATGCGTCTCGATCATTCCCGGCAGGAACGCACCGCAGACGTGCACCGGCCCCAAGTAGTTGATCGCCACTACTTTGGCTGCGAATTCTGGTGTGGCATTGAGGAATTGGTCAGTGCGGTCCCAACCGGCGGCGTTGACCACGATGCTGGGCACGCCTACCTCGGCGTGTGTCCGATCGCGCAAGGTTTCGACTTGGGCAGGGTCGGCGACATCCACCGACAGCGCGGTGATCAGCTCGGGATGCTCTTTGGCGGTGGCCGCTGCCGCCGACCCGTCGAGATCGGCGGCGATGACCCGGTCGCCCTGCGCGGCGAACGCCAAGGCGATCGCCTTGCCGATACCCGATCCGGCGCCGGTCACGACGGCGATTCTGCCGGGGTGTGAATAGATATTCATTCTTGACGAATCTAGGTTCACTGCGGCAGTGGGGTCAAGGATTCGGACCTAGCCCGGTAGTCTCGCTGAATGCAACGGCTGGCGTGGCTGAGCGTCGACGTCATCGGCGTGCTGGTGTTCTGCGCCGTTGGGCGCCGCAGCCACGACGAAGGACTCAGCATTACCGGCGTTGCAACGACGGCATGGCCGTTTCTCACCGGAACCGTCATCGGGTGGCTGGCGTCCCGGGCCTGGCAGCGCCCCACGGCTGTGTTCCCCACCGGTGCGGTCGTCTGGCTGTGCACCGTGGCGGTGGGCATGGTGTTGCGCAAAGCCAGTTCAGCGGGTGTGGCGGCGAGTTTCGTGCTGGTGGCAGCGTCGGTCACGGCGGTTCTGCTGCTCGGTTGGCGAGCGGCCGTCGGGCTGACCCTGCGGCACCGCTCCGACGTCTGACGGACGATGGCACGGACAGACGACGACACCTGGGATCCGGCCACCGGCGTTGGAATGACCGCGACATTCGGCGCTGTCGCGAGGGCCGTGGCCGCGAACAAAGGGCTGATCAACGACCCGTTCGCCGAGCCATTGGTTCGCGCCGCAGGGGTCGAGTACTTCACCCGGGTGGTCCAGGACCAGCAGTACGCGGCTGATGGCGGCGACAACCCCGCAATGACCGGGCTCATCGATGTCCTCGCGGTGCATACGCGGTTCGTGGACGACTTCCTCGCCGATGCCGGAAGGGCGGGCATCCGCCAAGTGGTCATCCTGGCCTCTGGTCTGGACAGTCGGCCGTATCGACTGTGGTGGCCGCCAGGGACAACGGTGTATGAGATCGACCAGCCGCAAGTCATTGATTTCAAGACAGAAGTGCTGCGTGGGCTGGGCGCCGAATTGACCGCGAACCGTCGCGCGATTGGCATCGATCTTCGTCAGGATTGGCCGGAGGCGCTGCGACGGGTGGGTTTTGACGCTGCTCAACCCACTGTGTGGATTGCCGAGAATCTGTTTGTTGGGTACTTGACGCCCGACGCACAGAATCGGTTACTGCAAAATCTCACAGCGATGAGCGCCGCCGGCAGCCGGTTAGCCGCCGATCACATGCCCACCTGGACACCGTTGCAGCTGGAGGAGGGGCGGGCCTTTATCGATATCTGGCGACAACAGGGCCTGGACGTCGACCTGGCCAGGCTGACCTATCCGGGCGAATACCGCCATGTCCCCCAGTATCTGGCGGCCAGCGGCTGGCAGACGGTCGAACGGAAGGTCGCGGATTTGTTCAGCGCGATTGGATTGGCCGGCCTGTGGCATGGCGGCCCAGAGGACGAGGCGATCACCCCCAGGTACGTCACCGCCACCCGGTCGGGGGCGCACGGTTGAGCCCGGCC
>DATIOT010000453.1:0-5965 GCA_035472875.1 Mycobacterium sp. | reverse complement strand
GCTATCAGCCTGAATACCGACCGCCGCCGGCGCTAGATGAACACGGCGACACCGCGTGAGCGTGACGCTGTAGTCACATTCGGGTCCCAGCGTGACTGCAGCGTCACGTTCGAGGCTCGGCCCGATCTGGACGGGTGAGGTGGGCTTCGGCGAGTTTGCGAAACGCCGCCACCAGACGGCTGCGATCCCCGGCGCGGGTCGCCAACACGACGTGGCTGGGCTCAACGCCTTCCAAGGGAACCGTGGTGATATCAGGGCGCAGGCTGTTGCCGTGAAAGCCGGCCGTGATGGCCACCGCTTGTCCGGCGGCGATGAGTTCGAACTTGTCCTCGAGCGCTTCGATGAACGGACCGTCGGGTGCCCGGCGCCCGTCAGGACGAGGGTCGATGCGCCAGAAGGCACTCCAGGCCGGATCGGAGTGCCGCACCCGCGGCATCGGTTCGTCGGCGATGTCGTCGAGGGTGACCGACTCCCTGCCCGCCAGGCGATGTTCGATGGGTATCGCCAGCACCCGAGGCTCGTCATAAAGGACCGTCACGTGCAGCTGGTCGGTGGGGAACGGCAGCCGGGTCACGACCGCGTCCACCCGATGGTCGAGTAGCGCATTGCGGGCTTGGTCCCAATCCAAGTGCATGACTTGCACGTCGGCGTCGGGGTGCTCGCGGCGCAACTCGCGCACCGCCGGGGTGATGATCAGGCCCGTCGTGTAGCCGATGATGATGCGGCTGGGCTGGGCAGCGGCCCGGGCCTGCGCCGTGGCTTGGGCGGCCGAGCGCAGCAGCGCCTTGGCCCGAGGCAGGAACACCTCGCCGGCCTCGGTCAGCCGGGTGCCTTGCGGCGTGCGGTCGAAAAGGCGGACACCTAGCTGCTGCTCCAAGCGGCGAATCTGCCGGCTCAACGACGGCTGCGCGACGCGCAACGCGGCGGCCGCCCGGCCGAAGTGGCGGTGCTCGGCCACCACAACGAAGTACCCCACCAGTCGCAGGTCGAGATCCACCACCGGCGATGCCGAGTCTGTCATGCGTCCAGTGTAGCTGTGGTGGTCTGCGTGCTGTCCCCAGATGGTGCTATTGATCAGCTGTGATGCCCGAATTGCATCGCGTCATATGGAATAGATCTTGGACACGTGGCTCGACCGGTCGTTGACTTGATGGCATCGACCAGAAGGGATCTTCCATGCATGTCTTTGTCACCGGCGCGACCGGACACATCGGTTCCGCCGTCGTCACCGAACTCCTCGAAGCCGGCCACCAGGTCACCGGCCTGGCCCGGTCGAACGAGGGCGCTGCCGCGCTCACCGCTGCCGGCGCCACGGCGCACCGAGGCGACCTCGACGACCTCGATGGCTTGCGGGATGCCGCCGCGGCAGCCGACGGCGTCATCCACCTCGCCTTCAGACACGACTTCAACGACTACGCGGGCGCCGCTCAGACGGATCTGCGCGCCGTCGAGACCATGGGCGAGGCGCTCGTCGGTTCCGATCGGCCCTTCGTCATCACCTCGGGAACGCTCATGCTCGCACTTATCGGGCAGGGCGGCCTCGGGACCGAACAGGACACATTGCCCGGCGGACCGCGGATCGATTCGGAGAATGCGGTGATCGCGCTGGCCGAGCGCGGGGTGCGGTCGTCGGTCATCCGGCTGTCGCCGCTGGTGCACAGCAACCTGGATCACCAGGGCTTCGCCCACCACCTGATCAACACTGCCCGCGACACCGGCGTGTCCGCCTACATCGGCGACGGCTCCAACCGCTGGCCCGCTATCCATACGCTCGATGCCGCGCACATGTACCGGTTGTCTCTCGAAAACGCTCCCGCTGGCACTCGGTTGCACGGGGTTGCCGACGAGGGCGTGCCGTTCCGTGACATCGCCGCCGTCATCGGACGCCATTTGAATGTGCCGGTAGTCGGCATTTCCGGCGAAGAAGCCGGGCACTTCGGCTTTCTTGCTGCATTCGCAGCTCTGGACAACCCGACCTCGAACGCCCTGACCCAGAAAGTGCTTGACTGGCATCCCGAACGGCCCGGGCTGATCGAGGACCTCGACGAAGGCCATTACTTCAGCGAGTGAAGGAGGACCGCCATGGCTGACACCGTGGTCGACGCGGCCCGCCAGGCTTTGGGACCGGTTGGCGTGTGCCTGCCGGTCTCATTCACCAGCACATCGTCTGCTGACTTGCAACGCGAAGCCGTGGGTAGGTTGGAACGCGCCGGGTACCGCGCCGTGTGGACCAACGAGGTCATTGGCAAGGACGCCTTGGTACAAGTCGCCCTGCTGCTGGCCGCCACTGAGCAAATGGTGTTCGGCACGTGCATCGCCAACATCTGGGCCCGGCCAGCTCAGACCATGCAGGCCGCGGCCGCCCAACTGGCCCAGGCCTACCCGGGCCGGTTCGTGCTTGGCCTGGGGGTTGGCTATCCGGAGCAGGCGGCCAGTACCGGACAGCAATTCGGCACCCCGCTGACCACGATGCGTGATTACCTGAACCGGATGGACAGCCCCACCTGGCCGCCGGCACCCGACGCGGCTTATCCCCGGATCATCGCCGCTAACGGCCCGAAAATGCTTGCGCTGGCGGGTGATATCGCGCACGGGGCACTGCCGGCCATGGTGCCTCCGGAGTTCACCGCGCAAGCCCGGCGGCTGCTGGGACCGGACAAGCTCCTGGTTGTCGGGCTGGCCGTGGCTCCGGACGCCGACCGGGATCTGGCGAAAACAACTGCACGGGAGACTGTTTCAGCCTGGCTCGGGCGGCGGTCGTACGCGGCCATGATGGCCCGGCTGGGCTACTCGGCCCGCGACATCACCGAGGTGAGCGACCGGCTGGTGAATGCGGTTGTCGCCCATCATAATCCGGCGGGCATCGCCGTCAAGGTGCGCGAGCATTTGGTCGCCGGCGCGGATCACGTCACGCTGCTGCTGCCCATCGGCAGCGACTTTGCGACCGGCGTGGACCAACTCGAGCAAGTCGCCTTGGCTAACCCCGCCTAACCTTTAGGGGCCGGACTCGATTGTCGTCTCGAGCAGTCGCGGGATGGGCGCAGGATCCAACTGCAGAGCGTCGGACATGTGTAGCTGGCCGGCGTTGGCGATCATGTTGTCCAAGATGGCCTGCAGGTCGTCGCCCTCGATCTCGTAGATGGCGACATATGGGCCGTCGCCGTCAACCGGCCGCAGCCGGCGCGCCGAGACGAATCCGTCGAGCGCTACGAGTTCGCCCAGATGGACTTCGTCGTACCAGGTGTTGTACTCCTGGTCGCGATCGGGCGAACTGGGTCGACTCTCAACGAGGATGATGCCCTTGGCCATCGTCGCCGCCTCTCTTGTGACTACTCGTAGCGCACTGTGATCGAATCCGTGTCCGGTACGCCCTGGCACGTCAGAATGTAGCCCTCGGCTACTTCGTCGTCTTCGAGTGCGTCGTTGACCCGCATGGTTGCGTGGCCTCCCTCAAGCCGCGCCATGCAGGTCCCACAGTTACCCGCCTCGCAGTTAAACGGTGGATCCAGGCCGGCCCGCCGCGCGCTTTCCAATAGCGTCTCGCCCGGGACCAGTGGCACCGACACCTTCTTAAGGTCGAGGTAGATCGTCACCGTGCCGACCTCGCCGCCGTTGTTGGATGCGGGATCTGTCACCCGTGAAGTCTCCTCGATGGTCGCGGTGACCGCCGCCTGCTGGAACGCTTGGAGTTCCGCCATGGCCGTCCCCTCCCGTACTTGCATTCTTCAGTATAGAGAATACTATTCTCGCTAGGCGATAGGATCTTCTCAAGACTGTGCGGATGTCGGGTCAGCCGGGCCTGCCAGGGAAGGACGGGACGTGACCGAGCCGGCCGCGCTCGTGTTCGAGGAACAGCGATTCAGTCTGCCTCAGCTCGACGCGTTGGCCGACGGGCTGGTCAGGACCCTGGCCAAAATCAATGTTGCCGCAGGTGAGCGCGTTGCGGTCATGGCGTCCAACCGGCCGGAATTCGTCGCCGCCTTGCTCGCGATCTGGCGGCTGGGTGCCACAGCGGTGCTGATCAGCCCCGCCTGGAAGCGCGACGAGGTCGACCACGCACTTGCGCTGACCAACCCGGTGCACGCTGTTGGGGACCATCCGATACTGGCCGGTCTGATGCCAATGTTGCACCTGGACGAACCGATCACCGCCGGAGAACCTATATCTTGTACGCCGCCGCCCGCGGGCGACGCGCTGCTGGTGTTCAGTTCGGGAACCACCGGTCTGCCGAAGGCCGTCCGGCACACTCACTCGTCGTTAGGCGTGGCCGTGCGACACTGGCGCGACGCGCTGCAGCTGACAAGGCGTGACCGCATTCAGATCGCCACGCCGCCGTCACACATCCTCGGCCTGCTCAACATCCTCACGGCGCTGCAGGTTCGCGCCTGGATGCGGTTGCATCGCCGCTTTGACATCAACGGGATGCTGCGTCACATCGAAGACGACCGCATCACAGTCGAAATGGCGGTCGCGCCAATCGCGCTTGCCATCGCCTCGCATCCCGAGCTCGAGTCCTACGACTTGTCTTCACTGCGCTTCATCATGTGGGGCGCGACGCCGGTCAGCACCGGCATCGCCGAGACCGTGACCCGGCGCACCGGCATCGGTTGGGTGCCCGCCTACGGCACCACGGAACTGCCCGTCATCGCATGTAATCCGATCGAGGGGGCCCGGCTTGACGCTGTCGGGCGCCCGGTGCGGGGAGTGGACTTGCGGGTGGTCTCGCTGGAAACCGGCAAACCGGTCTGCCCGGGGGAGGTGGGTGAGATCCAGGCGCGGTCGATGTCGCTGATGGCCGGCTACCTGCCGGCCGAGGCGACCGCCGAGGCGATCTGCGACGGCTGGTACCGGACCGGGGATGTCGGCTGGCTGGACAGCGACGGTTGGCTGCGGATCACCGACCGTCTCAAAGAGATGATCAAAGTCCGCGGCTTCCAAGTCGCGCCAGCCGAAATCGAGACGGTGCTGCACTGCCATCCGGCCGTCAAAGACTGCGCGGTTTTCGGCATTCCCGACGGCATCAACGGCGAAGCGGTTGTCGCCGCCGTCGCCACATGCGCTTCCGTCGACGCCGCCGAGCTCACCGCCTGGGTGGACGAAAAGCTGGCGTCCTACAAACGGCTCAGCCGTGTCGTGTTTGTGCCCGAAATTCCTCGCCTGCCCTCCGGCAAGGTGCTGCGTAGAGTTCTCAAGGAGCGCTATGGATGTACGTCTAACAGCTGAACAGCGGCAACTGCGTGACGCCGCGGCCAAGCTGGCCGACGATCTAGGACCCGCGGCGGTTCAAGATCTCGACGATGCGAATCGAATTGCGCGCTTGGACAAGCAGATTAAAGCAACAGCCTGGAGCTCACTGCGTTCTGACGGGGCCTCTGGCGTCGAAGTGGCCATTGTCGCAGAGGAATTCGGGCGCCGACTGGTCGACGCACCGTTTCTCGGTCCGGTGCTGGCCGACGATCTAGCCCGCCACGTCGATGCCGATGCGCGGGGAGCGACCATCGCTGTTGATGACCGAGTGATCGACGCTCGGGGCGCTCGGCGCGCCCTGTTGCTCTCCGGGAGCACGATTTTGGTGGCGGACCTGGATGACGGTCGCACCGGCGCCGATTTGACCAGGGCGGAAGCGAGCATGGTGGGATCGCCGGTGGCTCTCGGTGAGGTCTCCGCCGACGTTGCCGCACGATGGCAAGCGCTCGCCCTGGTCACCACGTCGGCGGACCTGGTCGGAATTGCCCGGGGCGCGCACGCGGTCGCCTGCGACTACGCGAAAATCCGCGAACAGTACGGCAAGCAGATCGGGTCCCATCAAGCCATCGCCCACCTGTTGGCCGAAAGCCTTGCGCTGATCGAAGGTTCGGTGAGCGTGTTGCGCCATGCCGCGTGGGCAGTCGACGAACTCACGCCGGCCGAAGCCATTCGGGCCGCCCAAGTCGCGAAGGTCTACTGCGCGCGCGCCACCCGAACT
>DATIOT010000452.1:0-2934 GCA_035472875.1 Mycobacterium sp. | reverse complement strand
CGCACGCCTTTGCCCTTGAGCCGCTGCCGGTATGCGTCGAACTTCTCGGCCGGTACATGAAACGCCAAATGGTTCATGGTGCTCACCGCGCTGGTGATGTCACCGATGCCCGGGATGGCACCCGGCGACGAGATGCCCGGTACCCGATCGGGTGCGTCAGCGAACCAGAAGAAGGCGACACAATCGCCGTTGCCTGCGTCGAAGAAGAAGTGCTGCCCCTGACCGCGCGGCAGATCGAGCGATTTGATCAGCGGCATGCCCAGGATGTTGCTGTAGAAGTCCACTGTGCGTGCCATGTCCGAACACACCAGCGCAACGTGATTGATCCCGCCGAGCTCGAATTCCGTGTTGATGTTGTGCGGCTTGATCATCTTGCGGCTCCCATCGGTCCCCGGGGGTGCAGGCCCTGGCCAAGATCCGAATCTGAATCTAACATCAGATTCAGATTCGTTCCAGGGGAGGTACACCAGGTGTCGAGCGCGCGCGAGCCGGCGGGCCGCCCGGCCGACTTCCCGACGCACCGCGGCCGGCGCACGCAAGCCGCGATCGACATGGCCGCCCGAACGGTCATCGCACGCAAAGGGATCCTGGCGACGACCATCGCTGACATCGCCGCAGAAGCGGGTCGCTCGGCGGCGTCCTTTTACAACTACTACGACTCCAAAGAGGCGATGGTCCGCCAGTGGGCCGTGCGTTTCCGCGACGAGGCCAACCAGCGCGCCCTCACGGTGACCCGGCATGGCCTGCCCAACCGCGAGCGTGCGTACGAGGCTGCCGCTGCCCACTGGCACACCTACCGCAACCGGCTGGCCGAGATGATCAGCGTGTCTCAGTTGGCGATGGTCAACGACGACTTCGCGCAATATTGGGCCGAGATGTGCGCGATACCCATCTCTTTCATCGCCGAGACGGTCAGACGGGCTCAGGCCGAGGGCTACTGCCCCGGCGATGATCCGCAGCTGATCGCCGAAGCGATCGTGGCGATGTTCAATCAGTTCTGCTACATCCAGCTCAGCGGGACACGTTCCAACGCCCGGGAACCCGACGACCAGGCGTGCATCCGGACCCTCGCCAACATCTACTACCGAGCTATCTACTGCCAAGGAGGGGCGCTGAATTGACTCGTCATACCGGCGCGGCAGGGGTTGTCCGTGAGTTCGTCGGGCTGCCATCGCCCACCGCCGGGCGGGCCGGTGCCGGTGGGCATCCGTGCCAGGGGCTGTATCACCGTGGGGTGGGACGCAAGCCGAAGGTGGCGATGATCGCTGCGCACTACCAGGTCGACTTCGCCGAGCACTATCTCGCCGACTACATGGCCACCCGCGGCATCGGATTCCTCGGTTGGAACACCAGGTTCCGCGGTTTCGAGAGTAACTTTCTGCTGGACCACGCGCTGGTCGACATCGGCGTCGGGGTACGCTGGCTGCGCGAGGTTCAGGGCGTGGATACTGTTGTGCTGCTGGGTAATTCTGGAGGTGGCTCGTTGATGGCCGCCTATCAGTCACAGGCCGTCGACCCGAATGTGATTCCGCTGGAGGGTATGCGGCCGGCGGTTGGGCTGACGGAGTTGCTGCCCGCTGACGGATATGTCGCCACCGCCGCCCATCCCGGGCGCCCCGAGGTGCTGACGGCTTGGATGGACGCCGCCGTCGTCGATGAAAACGATCCTGTCGCCACCGATCCCGACCTTGACCTGTTCAGCGAGGCCAACGGTCCCCCGTACTCGCCGGAGTTCCTCATCCGCTACCGTGCGGCGCAGACCGCGCGCAACCACGCCATTACCGAGTGGGCCGAGATCGAGCTCAAACGTGTTCGAGCAGCGGAGTTTTCCGATAGGCCGTTCACCGTGATGCGGACCTGGGCCGATCCCCGCATGGTCGATCCCAGCATCGAGCCCACCAAGCGTCAGGCCAACTTGTGCTACGCGGGCATCCCGGCCAAGGCGAACCGCTCCGCGCACGGCATCGCCGCGGCTTGCACACTGCGCAACTGGCTGGGCATGTGGAGTCTGCGGGTGGCGCAGACCCGGGCCGAGCCGCACCTGGCCCGCGTCACGTGCCCGGCCCTGGTGATCAACGCCGAGGCCGACACCGGAGTCTTTCCGTCTGACGCCCAGCGCATCTACGACGTGCTCGCCGGCACCGACAAAACACAGTGCTCGATCGACACCGACCACTACTTCACCACCCCGGGCGCGCGCAGCGAACAGGCCGACACCATCGCCAAGTGGATCAACAAGCGGTGGCGCTAAGAGTCCTCGCCCACTTTCGTTCCCGGCGACAACGTGCTCGATTTTCTTGCGCCCGAAGCAAATTGGCTTGACGTCCGCTGGTGTGCCGAGGATGACGACACCAACTTCTACCGGGAGCTGCCCGCCGCGGAGGTGATTTGGCATGTGCTTCGGCCGCTATCGGGCGCCGACCTGCGGCGCGGAGTGCGGCTGCGGCTGGTGCACAAGCTCGGGGCGCCACCATCCTGCACACCAGCACCCGTGACGACGGCCGCCTCGGTTGGCGGCCGCTATCCGAACTGTCCCCCGCAAGCGGGAGGTGCCCCCAGGCACCAGTGACATCGTCTGGCTGCATCTACCGTTGACCGCTGACACCCATCATCTGCTCATCCGAGAGACGATGGCCCAGATAAAACCGAATGCGGTGCTGGTCAACACGTCACGTGGTGCCGTCGTCGACGAAGACGCGCTCGTCGACGCGTTGCGTGGCGGACAGTTGGCCGCAGCGGGACTGGATGTTTTCGAAGTCGAGCCGGTAACGTCCGACAACCCTCTGCTCGGCCTGGACAACGTGGTACTGACACCGCACGTCACCGGGTACACCGCCGACACCATGCGGCGCTATCCCGCCGGAGGCCTTCGAAAACCGCAGCCAACTACCGCCGGCTGCGCGACGGACATCCACTGGCCAATGTGGTCAACCA
>DATIOT010000451.1:0-2006 GCA_035472875.1 Mycobacterium sp. | reverse complement strand
GGTGATCCGCGCAAAGATCAGTCGCGGGTTGACCGCTGCGCAGTCGTCGGGCCCGATGCCTAAACGTTCGCAGGTGCCAGGCCGGAAACAGTCCAGCAGCACGTCGGCCTTGGCGGCCAGCTCCAGCAGCGTGCCCGGCTGCGTCTTGACGTCCAGGTCGACGATGCGCTTGCCGCGGTGCAGCAAGTCGCGGTCCTCAGGCGGCATCGTCAGCCCACCAGGACGGCGGACCCGCACCACGTCGGCGCCCAGATCGGCAAGCACCATCCCGGCATGGGGCCCCGGTCCGATGCCACCGAGCTCGATGACCCTCACCCCGGCCAGGGGCCCCCGGGTGGTCACGCGGCTAGTTGCCCTTCTTCACCTGCAGCACCCGCTTTCGCAGCTCCTGGGTGGCGGAATCCATCGTCCCCTTGACGGCGCGCTTGAGCACGAAGCCGGGCAGCGGAACATTCGGGTCGACGGTGACCTCGAACTTGACCAGCGTCTCGTCGTCGCCCTTGGGAACCAGAATGTACTTGCCGTCCTGCGACTTCTGCTGGGCGGAACTGACCAGTGTCCAGCTCACCTCGTTGCCGCTCCACGTATAGGCCACCACCTGTTCGTCGGTGATGCCCGCCGTTTTGACTTTCATTTTCACTTGGCTGGGCCGGCCGTCGTCTCCGGTTTCGAGCACTTCTGCGCTCTGGTGAGGCCCCGACCATTCGGGCATCGCTTCGAAATCGGCAATGACGTCCAGAATCTCCTCGGGGCTGGCTTCGATGACGATCTCGCGGGATTCTTTGATTGCCATGGCCCGCACGATACTGAAACAGCGTGTCGGCCGGAACCGTTTCGACCGGGCGTACCGTCGTGCTTGTGACTGATACCCCGACTGGTCCGGGGCCCGGCCCCACCGATCGCATCTACACCGTCGGCGACTATCTTCTCGACCGCCTCGCCGAGCTCGGCGTCTCCGAGGTCTTCGGCGTTCCCGGCGACTACAACCTGGAATTCCTCGACCACATCGTCGCCCACCCCACCATCCGGTGGGTGGGCAGCGCCAACGAGCTCAATGCCGGTTACGCCGCCGATGGATACGGGCGGTTGCGCGGAATGGCCGCTGTGGTAACGACATTCGGCGTTGGCGAACTCTCGGCGGCCAATGCGATCGCGGGCAGCTATGCCGAGCACGTGCCCGTCGTCCATATCGTCGGCGGCCCCTCCAAAGACGCGCAAGGCACCAGGCGCGCGCTGCACCATTCGCTCGGCGACGGCGACTTCGAGCATTTCTTTCGGATCAGCCGCGAAATCACCTGTGCCCAAGCAAATCTCATGCCAGCCATGGCATGCAGAGAGATTGACCGAGTGCTGTCCGAGGTGCGTGAGCAGAAACGACCCGGATACATCCTGCTGTCCACCGACGTGGCCCGCTTCCCTACCGAGCCACCCGAAGCTGCGTTGCCCCGCTACACCGGTGGGACCAGCCCCCGCGCGCTGGCGATGTTTGTCGAGGCCGCGACCCAACTCATCGCCGACCACCAACTCACCGTGCTCGCCGACTTGCTGGTCCATCGGCTGCAAGCGGTCAAGGCGCTGGAGGCGTTGCTGGCGGCGGACGTGGTGCCGCACGCCACGTTGATGTGGGGAAAGAGCCTGCTCGACGAGAGCTCGCCCAACTTCCTGGGAATCTACGCGGGTTCGGCCAGCGCCGAATGGGTGCGCACGGCGATCGAGCAGGCACCGGTGCTGGTGACGGCGGGGGTGGTGTTCACCGACATGGTCAGTGGGTTCTTCAGCCAGCGGATCGACCCGGCCCGGACCATCGACATCGGGCAGTACCAAAGCAGTGTGGCCGGTGAAGTCTTCGCGCCGTTGGAAATGGGCGCGGCGTTGGAGGCGCTGGCCACAATCCTCGTCCGGCGCGGAATCACCTCGCCACCCGTGGCGTCGCCGCCTGCCGAACCCCTGCCGCCGCCCCCACCGCGCGATCAACCGCTGACTCAAAAGATGCTGTGGGATCGTCT
>DATIOT010000450.1:0-4082 GCA_035472875.1 Mycobacterium sp. | reverse complement strand
CGGTACTGACCGGAAACTCGATACTGGCCGCCGCCCAGCGGCTGCGCGCCGAAAAACGGTTGAGCCATCTACTGGCTCTGCAGGTGCCGCCGGCCCGCAAGGTAATCACCGGTTCAGACGGCGAGCGGGCATACACCGATGTCGATGCCGCGCAGCTGCGGCCGGGCGATGTGATCGAGGTGCGCACCCACGAGGTGGTGCCCGCCGATGCCCGGGTCATCGAAGAGGTCGACGTCGAGGTCGACGAGTCAACGCTCACCGGCGAGTCGCTGTCGGTGGAGAAGCAGGTCGAGGCTACACCCGGCGCCCCTCTCGCCGAGCGTCGCTGCATGCTGTTCGCCGGGACCACCGTGGTGGCAGGCACCGCGGTCGCGCTGGTGACCGCCGTCGGCGCCGACACCCAACAGCGTCGCGCCGCCGATCTGATATCCGGCGAGCTGTCGTCCGACATCGGCCTGCAACATCAGCTCGGCCAGCTCACCACACAGGCGCTTCCCGTCAGCATTACCGGCGGTGCACTGGTCGGCGCGCTCGGGCTGTTGCGCCGCACTCCCTTGCAACACGCGGTGTCCAGCGCCATCGCCATCGCGGTTGCCGCGGTTCCCGAAGGGATGCCATTGGTGGCGACGCTGGCGCAAGCGGCCTCGGCACGACGATTGACGAAGTTCGGTGCGCTGGTTCGTGTTCCGCGTTCGGTGGAGGCCCTCGGCCGTATCGAAGTGGTCTGCTTCGACAAGACCGGAACGCTCAGCGAGAACCGGCTGCGGGTGTCTCGGGTCCGGCCTGCGGGGGGCTATTCGGATGCGGAAGTATTGCGCTGCGCGGCGCATGCCGCGCCGGTGACCAAGGGCGCCTTGCAGGCGCACGCGACAGATGTCGCGATCGTCGAGGCGGCCAATTCGCTCAACGGCTCCACTCCGAGCACCCAACCGGATGCTCACCTGCCGTTCCGCTCCGGCAGGGCATTCTCGGCCTCGGTGACGGGCACCGAGCTGACCGTCAAAGGCGCGCCCGAAGTGGTGCTGGCCGCATCTGGGGACATCGCGTCGATGGACAGCACCGTCGCTCAAATGGCCGCCGGCGGGTTGCGGGTGATTGCCGTGGCGCAGCGCCGGCTGACGGCAAAGCAGGCTCAGGCGATAAAGGAAAACCCCGATGACATCGGCGAGTACTGCAAAGACGGGTTGACCCTGGCAGGATTCCTCGGCTTGTCCGACACCCCGCGCCCGGAATCCGCCGGCCTGATCGCGAGTCTGCGATCCCAAGGGGTGCGCATCAAGCTGATCACCGGGGACCACCCGATTACCGCGAAGGCTATTGCCGAGGAGCTCGGACTGCCAGTGACCGCGGAGCAGGTCATCACCGGTGCCGAGTGGGACTCCTTGTCGCGCAAGGACCAAGAGCGCGTCGTGACCGAACGGGTGATATTCGCCAGGATGACACCGGAGAACAAGGTCCAGGTCGTTCAGACGCTCGAGAATGCCGGTGTGCGAACGGCGATGGTCGGTGATGGAGCCAATGACGCCGCCGCCCTCCGAGCCGCCACGGTTGGTATCGGCGTGGTCGCACACGGCAGCGACCCCGCGCACTTGGTAGCCGACGTGGTGCTGGTCGACGGGCGTATCGATGCGCTCTTGGAGGCCATCGAAGAAGGACGCCAGCTCTGGCGGCGGGTGCAGGCGGCGGTGTCGGTGCTGCTCGGCGGTAATGCCGGTGAGGTGATCTTCGCGGTCATCGGCAGCGCAATCACCGGGATTTCGCCGCTGAACACCCGCCAATTGCTGCTAGTGAATACGCTGACCGACGCGCTGCCGGCCGCGGCCCTGGCGGTCAGCAAGCCGCGCGCCAAAGTCGACCCCAGCCTGCGCGGCGCAGACCAACCCGCGCTGTGGCACGCTGTCGCCATCCGGGGCGTCACCACGGCGGCAGCAGCCACAGCGGCGTGGGCGATGGCGGGGGTCACCGGGCTGTCCGGGTTCACTGGGCTGGCCGGGTTGACCACGCTCCCGCAACGCGCGTCCACGGTGGCACTGGTCGCACTAGTGGCCGCCGAACTTGGCCAGACACTGCTGGAGTCTCAGGCCCCGATGGTGGTGTTGACCGCGCTGGGCTCACTCGCCTTGGTGGGGACCTTGATCAGCATTCCGGGGGTCAGCCAACTGATTGGCTGTACGCCGCTCGGCCCCCTCGGGTGGGCTCAAGGCCTGGGAGCCGCCATTGCCGCGACAGTGGCCGTGGCCGTCCTGAGCCCGCTGTTCGAAGATCGGGATCGACCGGATCCGAACCCACCCGAGCGGCCTTCCCCGACGCACGACGAGACGCCTGATCAGGCTCCAAGATCTCCACGATCCCAGCGCGCCACAGCAGCGCATAGAGTTCAATCAACGGGACGCGCAGCACCAAAGCGCACGTCGAAGTCAGCGGATCGGCCAGGGCATAGGTCGTCGACATACATCCGACGTTGACCGTGCGACCCGGCTCAACGGCAAATCCTTCGTTACTGAGAGGCAAATGATGGCGGAAAAGAAGACTCGCCGGGCAACGTCCCAGCGTGAGGCTGTGCAGAAAATCCGCGAAGCCGAAACCTTCGCCGTAAACCTTCCGGTGGTCGGACAGGTGGAGATACCGCGGCCCGAACAACTGGCCTACTACGGCGGTCTGGCCGCCCTCGCCGCGTTCGAACTCATCGATTGGCCGGTGGCTGTGGTCATCGCTGCAGGACACCTCTTGGCGAGCAACCACCGCAACCGGCTCCTCGAGGAGCTGGGCGAGGCGATGGAAGATGTCTAGGCGGCGCCCCTCACCAACACCGGCGCCGACGACCTGGTCTTCCTGGTTATCTACGCCCCCCGCACACCGACGGCACGCCCTAGTCGGGGACGCGTTCGTGGACGGTCAGCAACACGTGGTCGAACTGGCTTTGGAAGCTAGCTGACATGGGTGCCAGAGTGCTGGCGTCATGGATCAGTTGCTTCGCCAGGGCTCGCAACTTGATATTGGTCTCTTGCGACCGCCACTGCAGCACACGAAAAGCCTGGTCCGCGCTGACCCGATAGACCGCTATCAAGACACCCTTGGCTTGCTCGATAGCCGCGCGGTTCTCGAACAAGTCCGGCAGCGCTTCGTCGAGCACCTCTTGCCGGGTCTCGTACCGGGCTTCGTCGAACGTTTCGGTGAGGTCGATGTAGTAGCCCGCGGTCCCCAACACCGCACCCGCCTCGTCCAAGATGCGGTCGGCCACCACGATCGCATCATGCACACCGCCGGCGGTGTCGATAAACCGGTGACGACTCGAGAACGACTCCCCCGAGTGCAACGCATGATTGAGCAGATCCCGGACGTGTTCACGGTCGTCGGGATGCTTATGCGACAGAAGCAGTTTCGTCGTGGGCGCCACCGACCCCGGTTCGTAACCGTGCATCCGCGCAACCTCGTCGGACCATTCCCAGCGTTCGTCCGCGAACCAGAAGCGGAAGCCGCCGACGTTCAAGAATGCAGAGCCGGCATCCTCGGCCGTGCTGGTCGGCTGCTTGCGCGTTCCGGTCGGTGCCCCCGCACCCGCTGGCGTGGACTGTTGCACACGCACATCATCCCACTGGGCGGATTCACTGACGAGCGATCCGAGCAGAAAAAAGCGTCTGAACGTAAAGATCTCGACGGGTTTGGCAGGCTGCCGCCGGCCCGCCTGGCGCAGATGCTCCCGGTTGGGGGTAACGTCGCATGCGGGCAATCTAGCCAAACCAAATATCAGACGCGGGAGCGCACGCCGAGTGCGCTGAGAGGACGGCTCGGGGCCGTCGACCGTACGAACCTGACCGGGTAATGCCGGCGTAGGGAGATGACAAATGACCGTAACCGTCGAACCATCCGTGACCACCGGACCTATCGCGGGCAGCAGCAAGGCTTACCGCGAACTGGATGGCGTGCCCGGCGCAAGGGTGCCATTCCGTCGGGTGCATCTGTCCACCGGAGACCACTTCGACCTCTACGACACTTCGGGGCCGTACACCGATCCGGACGCGGCAATCGACCTGACGGCAGGCTTGCCGGCGCGGCCCGGCGTGGTCTGTGACCGCGGCACT
>DATIOT010000449.1:0-7707 GCA_035472875.1 Mycobacterium sp. | reverse complement strand
TCAAGATGGAGTTCGAGCAGGTGTTCATGTTCTACCTGCCGCGCATATGCGAGCACTGCCTTAACCCGTCCTGCGTCGCCTCCTGCCCTTCCGGCGCGATGTACAAACGCGAGGAGGACGGCATCGTGCTCGTCGACCAGGACCGCTGCCGCGGCTGGCGGATGTGCGTGTCCGGATGTCCTTACAAGAAGGTCTATTTCAACCACAAGACCGGTAAGGCCGAGAAGTGCACCATGTGCTATCCGCGCATCGAGGTCGGGCTGCCGACGGTGTGCTCGGAAACCTGTGTGGGACGGCTGCGCTACCTGGGTCTGGTGCTCTATGACGTCGACCGGGTGCTGGAAGCGGCCTCTGTGGAAAACGACACCGACCTGTACGAGGCGCAGCGCCAGATCTTCTTGGACCCTAACGATCCCGAGGTGATCGCCGGTGCGCGGGCCGAGGGCATCTCCGACGAGTGGATCGAGGCCGCCCAGCGGTCGCCGGTGTACGCCCTGATCAATACCTATCGGGTGGCGCTTCCGTTGCACCCGGAGTACCGGACCATGCCGATGGTCTGGTACATCCCGCCGCTGTCACCGGTGGTTGACGCGGTCAGCCATGACGGGCATGACGGGGAGGACCTGGGCAATCTGTTCGGCGCTCTGGAGGCGCTGCGTATCCCGATCGAGTACCTGGCCGAACTGTTCACTGCCGGCGACACCGAAGTGGTTGCGGGCGTGCTGAAGCGGCTGGCGGCGATGCGGTCCTACATGCGCGACATCAACCTGGGCCGCGAAACCCAACCGCACATTCCGCACGCCGTCGGGATGACCGAAGAACAGATCTACAACATGTACCGGCTGCTGGCTATCGCGAAATACGAAGACCGCTATGTCATTCCGACGTCCTACGCGGCGGATCTGCCCGCCGCAGCGATGGCCGAGGAGATGGGGTGCTCGTTGTCGTTCGACGGTGGACCGGGTATGTACGAATCCGGCCCGTTCGGCGAGGGCAGCGGTGCCCCGGTGCCGGTAGCCGTGGAAACCTTCCACGCCCTGCAACAGCGCCAGATGGGTAACGCCGCGGGAACCGGTGGCGCGGAAGGACACCGCGGGCATGGCGGGCGCGGCGGCGGTCGCCCCAGGGTCAACCTGCTCAACTGGGATGGCAGCGGCGCGCCAGCGGGACTGTTCCCGGAGCCCGACAGCGAGGACTCGGTAAAGCGATGAGGTTGTTGCCCAACATCCGGGACCGGGTGACTGCCCGGGCGATGCAGGAGCGACTGGTGTGGCAGGCCGCCTCGCTGCTGCTGGCCTACCCGGATGAAAGTCACCCCGAGCGGTTGGACACCGTCGAAGAACTGCTGGACCACATCGGCGGGTCGGCCGCGGAGCTACTCGGACAGACGGTCTCTGCGCTGCGTGCCCGGGACCTGATGACCGCCGCGGCGGACTACGTCGAGACGTTCGACATGCGGCGCCGCTGCACCATGTACCTGACGTACTGGACGGCGGGGGATACCCGCAACCGCGGTAGGGAGATGCTGGTGTTCGCCACCGCCTACCGGGACGCCGGTGTAGAGCCGCCGCGGAAAGAGGCACCGGACCACCTACCGGTTGTCCTGGAATTCGCTGCGACCGTCGACCCCGCGGTCGGTCGGCAGTTGCTCACCGAGCACCGTGTCCCGATCGACGTAGTGCGCGGGGCGTTGGCGGACGCCAAGTCGCCGTACGAGCACACCGTGGCAGCGATTTGCGAAACGCTGCCGGACGCAACCGACCAGGAGGTGCGCCGAGCGGAACGGCTGGCGAAGGCCGGTCCTCCTGCGGAAGCCGTTGGGCTGCAACCGTTTACCTTGACCGTCCCGCCGAAGCGCACCGAAAGAGGCTGACTTTGGTGCACATGAAATTGGTCGAGATCTTTTGGGACGACGCACCTTACGTCGTTCTGGCGGTCGCGGCCGTCGGCTCCTGGTGGCGGTACCGCTACGACAAGTTCGGCTGGACCACCCGTTCGTCGCAGATCTACGAGTCGAAGTTACTGTCGATCGGCAGCCCGTTGTTCCACTTCGGCAGCTTGATGGTCATCATGGGCCACGTCATGGGTCTGTTCATTCCGGAATCGTGGACTCGGGCGGTCGGTATGAGCGATCACCTGTATCACCTTCAGGCGCTACTCCTTGGCGTGCCTGCCGGGTTTGCCACCCTGCTCGGTATCGGGTTGCTGATCTACCGGCGGCGCACCCATGGAGCGGTATTTTTGGCCACCACCCGCAACGACAAGCTGATGTACCTGGTGCTGGTGTGCGCGTTGGTGGCGGGGATGTGCTGCACCCTTGCGGGCGCCACACACTTTGGCGAGCTGCACGATTACCGGCAAAAAGTGTCGGTCTGGTTCCGGTCGATCTGGATCCTCGATCCGCGGGGGGATCTGATTGCGCACGCAGCGTTCTATTACCAGATACACGTGTTTCTCGCGCTTGCGTTGTTTGCCCTGTGGCCGTTCACCCGACTGGTGCATGCGTTCAGCGCGCCGATTGCCTACCTGTTCCGGCCTTACATCGTGTACCGCAGCCGGGAGGTGGCCGACAAAGTCGAACTGGTCGGGTCAGCGCCGCGCCGCCGCGGTTGGTAAGGCCGTCGGCCCAGTTCGCTATCAGTTCGCTATCTGAGGCCCCCGCTGCCAGAATCACCGACGTGCCATTCCGCAATGTTGCCATCGTCGCCCACGTCGACCACGGCAAGACCACGCTGGTCGACGCGATGCTGCGGCAGTCTGGCGCGTTGCATGAACGCGGTGAAGTACAAGAACGCGTAATGGACACCGGCGACTTGGAAAGGGAAAAAGGCATCACCATCCTGGCCAAGAACACCGCCGTGCACCGCCATCACAGCGACGGGACGGTGACCGTCATCAATGTCATCGACACCCCGGGGCACGCCGATTTCGGCGGTGAGGTGGAGCGCGGGCTGTCCATGGTGGACGGGGTGCTGTTGCTGGTCGACGCGTCCGAGGGCCCTTTGCCGCAAACGCGGTTTGTGCTGCGCAAGGCGCTGGCCGCCCATCTTCCGGTGATTCTCGTGGTCAACAAGACGGACCGGCCCGACGCGCGCATCGCCGAGGTCGTGGAGGCCAGCCACGACCTGTTGCTCGACGTCGCGTCGGATCTTGACGACGAAGCGGCCGCGGCCGCCGAGCACGCGCTGGGCCTGCCCACCCTGTACGCATCCGGGCGCGCCGGCGTGGTCAGCACCACGCAGCCGCTCGACGGCCACGTTCCCGACGGCACCAACCTGGACCCGCTGTTCGAGATTCTGGAAAAGCACGTGCCGCCGCCGAAAGGTGACCCGGACGCGCCGCTGCAGGCCCTGGTTACCAACCTGGACGCGTCGACCTTCTTGGGTCGGCTGGCGCTGATCCGCGTCTACAACGGACGCATTCGCAAGGGCCAGCAGGTCGCGTGGATCCGCCAAGTGGATGGCCAGGAAACGACAGCGACTGCCAAGATCACCGAATTGCTGGCCACCGAAGGCGTGGAACGCACCCCAACCAACGAAGCCATCGCCGGCGATATCGTCGCCGTTGCCGGCCTGCCGGAGATCATGATTGGTGACACGCTGGCTGACCTGGCGAATCCCGTTGCGCTGCCGCGGATTACCGTCGACGAGCCGGCGATCTCGGTAACCATCGGCACCAACACCTCTCCGCTGGCCGGCAAGGTGTCCGGCCACAAGCTCACCGCGCGAATGGTGCGCAACCGGCTGGACGCCGAGCTGGTGGGCAACGTGTCGATCCGCGTGGTCGACATCGGCGCGCCTGACACCTGGGAGGTGCAGGGCCGCGGCGAGCTGGCGCTGGCCGTACTTGTCGAGCAGATGCGCCGGGAGGGCTTCGAATTGAGCGTGGGCAAGCCGCAGGTGGTGACCAAGACCATCGACGGCAGGCTGCACGAGCCGTTTGAGGCGATGACCGTCGACTGCCCGGAGGAGTACGTCGGAGCGGTCACCCAATTGATGGCCGCACGCAAGGGACGCATCGCCGAAATGGCCAACCACACCACCGGATGGGTGCGGATGGATTTCGTGGTTCCCAGCCGCGGCCTGATCGGATGGCGCACCGACTTTCTCACCGAGACCCGCGGTACGGGCGTCGGGCATGCGGTGTTCGACGGATACAGGCCGTGGGCCGGGGAGATCCGGGCCCGGCACACCGGATCCCTGGTATCCGACCGGTCAGGCACCGTTACACCGTTTGCGTTGCTCCAGCTCGCCGATCGGGGCCAGTTCTTCGTCGAGCCCGGCCAGGAGACCTACCAGGGCATGGTCGTCGGAATCAACCCGCGCCCAGAGGATCTCGATATCAATGTCACCCGTGAGAAGAAGCTCACCAACATGCGGTCATCGACCGCGGACGTCATCGAGACATTGGCCAAGCCGCTTGAGCTCGATCTGGAACGGGCCATGGAGTTCTGCTCGCCCGACGAATGCGTCGAGGTGACCCCAGCGATCGTGCGGGTTCGCAAAGTCGAGCTGGACGCCACTGCCCGGGCCCGCAGCCGGGCCCGGGCCAAGGCGCGGGGTTAGCCGCGCGTGGTTGGTCGGATTGCCGGGCAGGCACTCTATACCCTGATGGGCGTGCTGAGACGAGCCCGCGGCTTCCTCATGACGGTCGGTGTGGTGGTCTCGCTGGTGGGATTGGGGCTGGCGGCGTGTACGGTCAACCCTCCGCCGGCGCCGCAAAGCACCGATACGCCACACAACTCAGCACCACCGCCACAGCGGCCTACCCAAATCATCATGGGCATCGACTCGATCGGCGCCGGGTTCAACCCGCATCTGCTGTCCGATCTGTCTCCGGTGAACGCGGCGATCAACGCGCTGGTGTTGCCCAGCGCGTTTCGGCCGGTGCCCGATCCCGGTACGCCGACAGGTTCGCGCTGGGAAATGGATCCCACGCTGTTGGTGTCGGCAGAGGTGACCAACCAGAACCCGTTCACGGTCAGCTACAAGATCCGGCCCGAGGCGCAATGGACTGACAACGCCCCGATCGCGGCCGACGACTTCTGGTACCTGTGGCATCAGATGGTCAGTCAGCCGGGGGCGGTCGACCCGGCCGGATATGACCTCATCACCGGCGTGCAGTCGCTCGAGGGCGGTAAGCAGGCCGTGGTGACCTTCGCGCAGCCGTATCCGGCCTGGAAGGAGTTGTTCAGCAACATCCTGCCGGCGCACATCGTCAAGGATGTGCCTGGCGGTTTTGCGGCCGGGCTGGCCCGGGCACTGCCGGTCACTGGCGGGCAGTTCCGGGTGGAGAACATCGATCCGCAGCGCGACGAGATCCTGATCGCCCGCAACGACCGCTACTGGGGGCCGCCGGCCAAACCCGCGCTCATCCTCTTCCGCCGTGCCGGGGCGCCGGCCGCGCTGGCCGATTCGGTGCGCAACGGCGATACCCAGGTGGCCCAGGTGCACGGTGGTTCGGCGGCCTTCGCGCAGCTGTCCGCCATCCCCGATGTGCGGACCGCCCGGATCGTGACGCCGCGGGTCATGCAGCTCACGTTGCGCGCCAACGAGCCCAAGCTGTCCGACACGCAGGTCCGCAAGGCGATCTTGGGGCTGCTTGACGTTGACCTGCTCGCCGCCGTGGGCGCCGGCAGCGACAACACCGTCACGCTGGACCAGGCTCTGATCCGCTCGCCCAGCGACCCGGGCTATGAGCCGACCGCGCCACCGGCGATGACGACGCCGGCGGCGTTGGCGTTGCTGACGGCATCCGGATACCACATCGAGAGCAGCACATCGGCGTCACCGGCGCCGCCGCCGCCCAATTCGCCGCCACCGGTGAGTACCGGGCCGCCGGAAGTCATCCGCGGCCGGATCAGCAAGGACGGCCAGCAGCTGTCGCTTGTCATCGGGGTGGCGGCGAATGACCCGACCTCGGTGGCGGTGGCCAACACGGCCGCCGACCGGTTGCGCAACGTCGGCATCGCCGCGACCGTGCTGGCGCTGGACCCGGCGACGCTGTATCGCGACGGGCTGAACAACAACCAGGTGGACGCGATTGTCGGGTGGCATCAGGCCGGTGGAAATCTGGCGACGCTGCTGGCCTCGCGTTACGGCTGCCCCGCACTGCAGTCGACGGCGGTACCGACCGCCACTGCGCCGACGACCACACCCGCTGGCGCGCCGCCACCCGCCGCGCCCGGCGCCACCTCTACGACGCCAACGCCGACCCCGCCCAGTCGCCCGCCCGAGCCCGGCGCGCTGGTGCAAGCGCCGTCGAACCTCACCGGGATCTGCGATCGCAGCATCCAGTCGAACATCGATGCCGCCCTCAACGGCACCAAGAACATCAACGACGTGATCACGGCGGTCGAACCGCGGCTGTGGAACATGTCGACCGTGTTGCCGATTCTGCAGGACACGACGATCGTCGCGGCGGGCCCGAGCGTGCAGAACGTTGGCCTGTCAGGCGCGGTACCGGTCGGCATCGTCGGCGACGCCGGCCAATGGATCAAGACCGGGCCATGACGGGCCTTTAGTCGGCGTGTGGTGGCCTCGGTGCTCGTGGCGGGATCACCGTGTCGACGATGAGTGCCAGCTCCCGCCGATTCGGCGGCTCTCCGGTGAGCAGGAAGTGATGGTTGATCAACGCCGGTCCGACTCGCGCGGTCAGCGGCGTGACCGCGGCCGGGTCGAGGTCACCGCAGTCGATGGCGGCTTGCACGATCGATTCGACGATTTTCAGGCGCGGGCTCACCACGGCGTCGGCGAAGATGGCACGCATTTCGGGTTCGTGGAGGAGCTGGTGAATGATTTCCAGACCGGGAAAGGCGGTCTTGCCGGCCAGCATGTCACGGTGGGCGGTGAACATCGCCAGCAGGTTTTCCCTGGCCGACCGGCCCGAGCGCGGCTCGGGCACTGGCGGCAGCGCGAAGACCAGCGCGGCGTGCACCAGCTCGCACTTGGTGGCCCAGCGCCGGTAGAGCGCCGCCTTGCCGGTGTGGGCGCCGGCCGCGATCCCTTCCATCGTCAGCCCGCCATATCCGACTTCGGCCAGTTCGGCCAACGTGGCCTCATAGAGCGCACGTTCGAGGACCTCGCCTCGGCGGCGGCTCCGGCTGCCGTGCGGGGCTGTCTGGGTTAGCTGCGGCATTTCTCGATAGTAGCCGTTCGCGTTCCTATTTACCGCGACCAGGTGAAACATCGGCTACCAAGTTGGCGCCGCGGGTAGGGTGCGTCCATGCCTGAGACTCCGCGGCTGCTGTTTGTCCACGCACACCCGGACGACGAGAGCCTCAGCAACGGCGCCACCATCGCCCACTACACCGCTCGCGGGGCACAGGTGAGTGTCGTCACCTGCACGCTCGGCGAGGAGGGCGAGGTCATCGGCGAGCGCTGGGCCGAACTCGCCGTCGACCACGCGGACCAACTCGGCGGCTACCGAATCGCCGAGCTCACCGCGGCTTTGTGTGCGCTGGGTGTCGGTGAACCCAGCTATCTCGGCGGTGCGGGCCGCTGGCGCGACTCGGGCATGGCCGGCACCGCGAAGCGGCGTCGCCAGAGGTTCATCGACGCTGACGAACGTGAAGCGGTCGGAGCGCTGGTCGCCAGCATTCGTGAGCAGCGCCCACACGTCGTGGTGACCTACGACCCCAACGGGGGATATGGGCATCCCGACCACGTCCAGACCCACACCATCACATCGGCCGCCGTGGCTGCGGCC
>DATIOT010000448.1:0-19165 GCA_035472875.1 Mycobacterium sp. | reverse complement strand
GCCGCCTCGAGTGCGGTCTTGATTCCGACGATGTCGACCCCGCAGCCCACGATGAAGACGCCGTCCGCCCGCGATCCCGGCGCGTCCAGACCGGCAACCATCACTGCCAATTCGGCCGCGACGGCGCCGTCGCGGACTCCTGCGCCGGCTCGCACTAAGAGCCGTCGATGCAGATCGACAATCGAACCGTCGGCGATCTCGACAACGGCCAACGTCGCGCTCTCGGGCTCGACGAACAGCATCGCGATGTGCTCATAACCGAGCGCATCACCGACCGACTGCGCCAATGCGGCAGCAGCGAGCAACGGGGAGACCAACATGACGCCGCCGATGTCGCGGGCGGCGAGCTCATCGCGCAACGCGGCGACTTCGGCGGGGTCCGTCCAGGTCACGCCCGTCGATGTCAACTGATAGCCGCCCTCAGCCGCTCCTTCGCGGGTGCCGAAAATCGCGGCGATCACCTGGTCGGCCGAATCAGAAGTTTCTGAGTCCTCCCTGGCAACAACCTCGAAGTGGTCCTGTTCGACGGTGACACCATCGGCATTCTGGCCCTCAACGAGGACCAAGCGGACCGCCGTGGGAGCCATCGACACCCCAAGCACGATGTCCAATTGCGCCTCCAAGGTCCTTTAAGGCCCTCCAAGAGGGCATCAAAAGACGGGCCCCGGCCCGAAGTGGGGCTATCTCTGACGCTACTCGCGTGGAGACGGACGCGCTCATCGAATGGTCGTGCTCAAAGGGCCTTCTAATAACCAGGGCTCAGGAACGGGTTCTGGGGGTACCCCCCGCCCGGATATTCGGGATATTGCGGATACTGCGGATACTGCGGAGCCTGCGGAGCCTGAGGAGCCTGATTCTGCGGAACCGGAACCGGAATGGGCACCGGTAGCAGCGGAACATGGATCCACTCCGTGGTCATCGGCACCGTCGTCGTGGTGGTCGGCGGCGGAGGCGGCGTTGTCGTCGTGGGCGGCGGCGGAGGCTGTGACGTGCTGGTCGTCATGGCCGTCGTGGTCGGCGGCTGAGTGGTCGTTGGGGGCGGCGGAGGACGCCTCGTAGTGACAACCGGCGGAGGCTCCGTAGTCACAATCACCGGCGGCGGTGGTGGCGGTGGCGGCGACGGTGGAGGCGGCGGAGGGGGCGGCACAGTGCTCGGAACCGGTTCCGCGCTGGGCGGAGGCGGCACCGCGGTGGGCGGCGGAGCGACGGGACTTGGGATCAGGGAGCTGACCGGCGGCACCGGCACGGGCGCGACGGTGGGCACTGGGGGCGCCTGGTGGTTTTCTATGCCCGCCAACGTGTAGGCCACACCACCGATCGCGGTCATGGCCACCAGGGCACACATCCCGATGATCAACTGCGACAGCCGCAAGCGCGGCCACGTCCGTTCTATGGGTGGATCGATCACGGGCAGGCGCATCGACCAGCCGGCCGGACCATCTTCGTCGTAGGCCTCAGGGGTGTACGGCACCCGCACGTCGCCGGGGTATTCGGTTTGCGACCAAGCCAACTCGCGATCCGTCAGCGCCTCGTGGTCGATCACCAGCACGTCGCCGGCCGGAAGTTCGATGACATCGCCGGCAGCAGCCGCCGTGAGCAGGCCAATGGACGTGCGCGTCCGGATATCCTGCTCTTCACCACGGGAAGCCAGCAGCAAAGCGCCGGTGGCAGCCGCGAACGCGGGCTGCGACGGAGTCACGACCGGTCTGCGGGAATGTACCGAAAGGCGTTCGGTAACAAGTGGAATGCTGGCACCACCGCCAACGGTGACCACCGCTGCCAGGTCTGCCCAGCTCTTGTGATGGCGGGTCAGCATGTCGTCGAACGCATAGATGAAGCCGGTCAGACGATCCTGTATCAGGTCCCCCAACTCGTCTTGAGTCAGCTTCATGGTGCACCTGCGCCCGCCAAGCTCGGCAGCGAATTCGGTTACCCTGTCGGCGGATAACCGCTCTTTGGCCGCGCGGCACTGCTCCATCAGCTGGCCGAGCTGGCCGACGGCTGCGGTACTGGCCGGGTCGATTCCGCTGCCGTGTCCCAGTTCCTCGAATACTCGAAGCAACAATGCCTGATCGGTCTCGTCGCCGGAGAATTCCTCGTAACGCATTGTGGGGCTGACGGGCTCGAAATCTCCCGCGATGGTCATCAACGTCGCAGACGTGCCTGTGCCGCCGAAATCGAGCAATCCGACCACGCCAGTTGCCGCGAGACACAGCTCTGCGTTCGCTGCGGTCAACGACGCGATTGCATCCGAGACCAGGCGGGGCGCCATGCCGCTTCGAACGAAGCCCAGATGCGTTCGTAACGCGTTGCGCAGCGCCTGCACCGCAGCGGGTTTCCAGTACGCAGGAACGGCAATCGAGATCTCCGACGAAGCCGCGTCCGCGCCGGCAGCATGCACCATCGCGTCCAGGGCCTCGACCAACAGAAGGTCTGGGTCGTGAGCCGACCCGTCGGTGGACACGAGCGCCACCGAGTCTCCGACGCGCTCCACGAAGCCGCTCATGAGCACGCCCGGTTCGGTCAGGTTCGGATTTTCATCGGGCAGGCCGATTTTCGGTGCGCAATGTGGATAAAGGGTGAGCACGGCGCGTCGTGAAGCCGGTGGACTTCCGTTACTCGCGGCGACCAGGTTTGTGGTCCCGATCGACAACCCTAGTGGGTCGTACATAGATCGAAGGCTTTCGTCTATAGGGGTCGGTGGCCAGCGTTAACCATAGCCGCGGACACGCTCAAAGCAGATGGGTTGCAACGTCATTGGTATACGGTCGATGCGATTGTGTCACCGAAGCGGTACCGAAAACCCCTTGACAAGATGCGTAAAACGCGTCGGGTTCACACCACGGTCAGCGGCAGCGAACGCCTCGGCTCGAACTGGAACGACGATCCGCGACTGACTTTGGCCACTGATACCTCTGGTAGTTCGGCCGCCGGGGTATCGGTTTCAGCCAGTTGTGCGGTCCAGTCGGTATCGGTGCCGCTAACTTGAACCGCGAGGCGCGGATTCACGGCGGTGGCGATCGCTTGCAGCGGCTGCTCAGATTCGGGCGAACACAGTGATATCCACGCGCCGTCGTCGTGGGCCGGCGACCGGTGGACAACCAATCGGTTTTCCTCGGTTTCAGCCACGACATAACCTGCGGGGTTCAGTAGCGGGTGCAGCTCGAGCACCCGCAGCGCCCCCTCGATCCCATCGGGCAACCCGAGCGCGCGATGAATTCGCTCGGCGCCCAGCCCGGCGAGGCCGATCAGCTGCCGGGTGCCCACCGAGACGGCCTCTGCGGCGTCGGCGGCGCGAGCCCGCACCGCGATCGCGAACGACAGATACAACAGGTGCATCTGCAAGCAGACTTCGTCGGCCATACGGACCAGCGCCGAGTGCGAGAACGCGCCGAAGTCGAAATCGGAGAGCAACGCGTCGGAGTAATCCGCCTGCCCTTCCTCAGAACGATCGATGGGATCGAGTTCCCATGTTGCAGCTCGGGTTTGACGAACTATGTCGAGTGCAGGGATGCTCTCGGCCTCGGGATAGGACTCGTCGATGATGACGGTCCACGCACAGTGCGGATGCCGATCCGAGGGAACTCGCGGCGGCCGGTGGATCGGACGCATCTGTGCGCGCGGGTTGGTCGCCACCGCGGTGGCGTCGAACGTCGGATCCTCGATGGTGTGGCACATCCCGAAGACGTACTCGTCGCCCATCGGCTCCACATCGAGCAATGCGCCGCAGTGGTCGAGCTGGAATTCGCCGTGCCAGCGGTCGTGGATGGTGTACCGGAAATCCATGAATTGCGGCGGAGCGCCGATGTCGAGCTGCAGGCCCTTGAAAATGGTGGGTACGTCGTCGCTCTCGAAGTTCAGCGCCCGCTGCATGCGCTTGGTGTAGATCGGGCTGGCACCCGCCCACTCCTCGATGGCGATCTGCACCATCTCTTCGCGACCGAACTCCTTGATGCACCAGGCCATGCCGGAGCGGTCGATCATGTGCCCGATCAGCAGCAGCTCGGGTACCAGGGTTGCCAGCTCGCTTCGGGACAACCGCGCGTACCGGGATTGACTCACGGTTCAAAAATAGTCACGGCTATGTTATAAAGTCAACAATGTCCATCGTTGCAGGCCAGACGGCCGGGCGCTCCGTCAGCCCCACCCGGCGCACCAGCGCGCCGCGCAAACGCGGCGACGACACCCGGGCGAAGATCATCGACGAGACGGTCCGCTGCATCATGGAGGAAGGCTTCGCCGCCGCGACCGCCAAGCACGTGGCCGAACGCGCGGGTGTGACGTGGGGAGTCATCCAGTATCACTTCGGCGACCGCAACGGCCTGCTGATGACCGTCGTCGACGACGGGGTGGCCAGGCTGGTCGACAGCCTGTCGTCGGCCGATGTCAGCGAACTACCGCTGCGAGAACGTATTGAGGTCGTCGTCGACACCGCCTGGAGCTGCTACAGCAGTCCGACTTCGATGGCCGCCTTCGAAATCCTGCGGGCCACCCGCGGCGGCCCGGGCGAATCCTCGCGGCGCCATCTCCTCGAAATGAACTCCGCGATCGGCCAGCTCGGTCGGCTGATAACCGAAGACCCGTCGAATGCCGGTGTGGCCGAAGTGATCTGGGCCGCGTTGCGGGGCGTGGTGCTGGCGGAGATGATCATGGGCACCCCGGTCGACTGGGGCCAAGAACGACGCGCGCTGATTGATATGGCCGCCCTCTACCTGCAACATTCGGCCGGCCGGCGAGACGAGCCAACCGATGTGTTGCAATGACGTGATGAGCCCCCACGATCTCGCCGCCGAAATAGCCGACATCGAAGCCATCAAGCAAGTCAAATACCGGTATCTGCGCGCACTCGACACCAAGCACTGGAACGACTTCGCCGACACGCTGGCCGAGGACATCAAGGCTGACTACGGACCGTCGATCGGCGCGGAGCTGCACTTCACCAACCGGGCTGACCTTGTCGACTACATGCGTACGTCGCTTGGCCCGAATGTCATTACCGAACACCGGGTGACCCATCCGGAAATCATCGTGACCGGCGATACCGCATCGGGCAGTTGGTATCTGCAGGACCGAGTCATCGTCGCCGAATTCAATTTCATGCTGATCGGCGCAGCCTTCTACCACGACCAGTACCGGCGCACCGACGACGGGTGGAAGATCAGTGCAACCGGCTACGACAGAACCTACGATGCCACCATGTCGTTGGCGGGCCTCGACTTTAAGATCAAACCCGGTCGCGCGCTGGCTGATACTACTTGGTGATCGCGATCACCGCGCCGGGCCGCAGCCAACGGATGATCTGCACCAGCGTGGGATCGTCGATCGCCACGCAGCCCTCGGTGGGGCCACCGTCGGTGGTGTGAAAGAAGAACGCGGCACCGCCGCCAGGAACCTTGTCCTTGTTGACGCCCATCACCACCGCGTGCTTGTACTGCGGGATTTGCAGGTTCTCACTGTCGGCCGTGTTGAACGGGCACTGGGACTTCTGGCATACCTGCATGGTGTTGAACGTCGGGCTATGGTCATCGCCGCTCCACCAGTGATTTGGTCCGACTTGGGTGTAGGGCAGGCCGCCACCCGGATTGGGCGCAGTGCCGAAGGCGGAGTCAAGGGCGTACACCCCCATCGGGGTGGCCGGAACCCCACTCCTGGCCTGCGCCGCCATGCCCGCCGAACCGACGTGGGTGGGAATTCCGGTCTTGAGCGCCTGCCAGCCGGCGGTGGTGCGCTGGTAGATATCCATCGTTGCGTTCGAACCGCCGGTGCTCGCAACCGAAACAACCTGCGTGGCATTGCCAACCGAGTTCGCGAACCAGGGAGTCGCGGCACCACTTATCGGTGCGAGCAGAAGAGACGCGCAGATCACGCAGGCCACAGCGCACAGCAGAGCTAGCAGTCGGCGCATAGAGTCAATCGTCAGGTGGCGCCAAGGTCTGCGTCAAGTCAAGCTTTAGACCCAGTTGGGTCACCGCGGTGTGATCAACGAAAAGCGCAGCGGAGCACGGGTTTAGTTCTTGCTGGCGAGCTCAGAGGGGTGCTCACGGGCGCTGGTCGGCGCGCTGGTTGAGGGCCGAAACACCAACAGGCACACCAGAAAGAACAAATATCCCAGCGACCAACCGGCGATCACATCGGACGGGTAGTGCACGTTCAAGGCGACCCTGGCGATGCCGACTAACAGCAGGCTCACCGCGGTCACCCCGATCGCGACTCGGCCCATCGCCCGGCTCAGCATCGGCACCAGGAAAGTCAGCAGGGCGAGCAAGGCGGCCGTCGTCTCGAGAGCGTGCCCCGACGGAAATGACGTCGAGGGCGCGGCTACCAGCATGGTTGACGGTCGTGGACGATTCACCAGACCCTTGGCCGCCAGCGTCACGAATCCGTTCAGCGGCGCGCAGGCCAACAGCAGCAGCGCCGCCCGCACGTTGCGCTTTACCAGCGCAGCCACCGCGGCCACCGCTCCCAGCACCCGCATCGGGACCGGGCCCAGCACAAAGGACACCGCAGCCCAGACTCGCACCCACACCGGGTGCTTCACCGCGATGTCGTGTGCCGCATTCAACAATGACCAATCGACGCTGTGCAGCCAACTCCAGTTCTGCAGGTAGCCCAGCCACATGACCGCATACACCACGATGGCGGCCACGGCGACAGAAACGGCCACAACGGTCCGCGGGCGGGTCATGACTAACCGATACCAGCATCGCAGCCGCGACGACTGAGTGGCCTCACCACGAGAGTCGCGGACCCACCGTCATACGCCAGTCATACTGGCGTCATGGCGGTCTTTGTCCGCAGGTTGTTCGGCATCGGCAAGTTACCCGACGATCTGCATGCTCAGGTCGAGGCAGAGGGCCTTATCTATCTCGCCGACTACGTCGCGGTGACCCGGCGGTTCAGCGGCGTCATCCCGGGTGCGCGGTTGCCGCACAGCGTGGCCAGCTACACGGGTTCGCTGGTCTTCACCGAAGAGCGGGTGCTGGCGACGTTGTCGATGCTGCCGAAGCTGGCCGGCCTGACCGTCGACGTGCGCTGGGACGCGCCGCAGACCGGCGCGGCGAAGGCCGAGATATCGTCGACAGGTTTGCAGATCGATCTCGATGTCGCCGAGGTCGACCAGAAGTTCAGCGGCGAACTCTCGCTGCACTACAAGGCCGCGATCCCGGTGGATGTGCTCAGCGGACTGCCGCTGCGGTCGCTGGCCTTTGACATGCCCGCCGAATACGTCTTCCGCGCGGTCGGCGTTACCTATAGTCCGTGATTGTGATCCGCGGCCAGGGTGGCTGTCGGAGCACCGCCAGGCTGGCGATCACCGCCGCCAGCAGGCCGGTGAGCACGCCAATCAGGGCGACCCGGCTGCCATCTATGGCAGGCACCCAGGTAGCCTCGCCCTCGCGGATGACGAAAACACCGAGCGGTTTGGCAACCGGGATCACGGTGGCGCCGTCGGCAGTCTGGTAGGGCTCGCCGTAGACACCCCTGACAGTGCCATCGGTTGGCAGCTGCTCGAATGCGTCGGACAGCTTCATACGACACTCCCTTCACGAATTCACGCTCACCGTATTTTCCACCGCGGCGGTTCCTACGATGGCCCTGTGAACGATCATGCGTTCAATCCGCAGGAGCGGCGAGCGGTGTACCGGGTGATCTCCGAACGGCGCGACATGCGCCGCTTCGTGCCCGGCGGCGTGGTGCCCGAAGATGTGCTGGCGCGTTTATTGCAAGCCGCGCACGCTGCGCCCAGCGTCGGCCTCATGCAGCCGTGGCGCTTCATCCGGATCACCGATGACCTGCTGCGGAGACGCATTCACGCGCTCGTCGACGAAGAGCGCCCGCTTACCGCCGCGGCCCTGGGAGAGCGGGCCGAGGAGTTTTTGGCACTGAAGGTCGAGGGCATTCTGGAGTGCGCTGAGCTCCTCGTGGTAGCGCTGGGTGACGACCGCGAGCGGCATGTCTTCGGCCGGCGGACGCTACCGCAGATGGATCTCGCCTCGGTGTCGTGCGCAATCCAGAACCTGTGGCTGGCAGCTCGGTCCGAAGGCCTCGGCATGGGCTGGGTTTCCCTGTTCGATCCGCAACGGTTGGCGGCCCTGCTGGGCATGCCCGCCGACGCCGAGCCGGTCGCCATTCTGTGCCTGGGGCCGGTACCCGAATTTCCGGAACGGCCGGCGTTGGAACTGGACGGCTGGGCGTTTGGGCGGCCGCTGTCGGAGTTCGTCTCAGAGAACCGCTGGGGTCAATCGGCGCGGGACCCCGAGCCCGCGTGATCGGTCAACATACCCAGGTATTTCGCAAGCGGCTGCGGTATCGTCGCCGCCGGTCGCAAGGCGAGGTGGAGAGGTGACGGAAATGACGAGCGAGAACGTGCTGATCGTGCATTGGCACGACCTGGGACGCTATCTCGGAGTCTACGACCACCCGGATGTATCCAGCCCACGCCTGGACCAGCTCGCCGCCGAGGGCATCTTGTTCACCCGGGCCCACGCCACCGCGCCGCTGTGCTCGCCGTCTCGGGGATCGCTGTTCACCGGCCGCTATCCGCAAAGCAATGGGCTCGTCGGTCTGGCCCACCACGGCTGGGAATACCGCAACGGAGTCCGCACCCTTCCGCATATATTGTCCGAATCAGGCTGGTACTCGGCGCTTTTCGGTATGCAACACGAGACGTCCTACCCGAAACGGCTCGGCTTCGACGAGTTCGACGTGTCGAACTCCTACTGCGAATACGTGGTGAAGAGAGTCCAGGAATGGCTGCGGGAGGGCGCTCCGGTTCTGTCAGAAGAACCGTTTTTGGTGTCGGCCGGGTTCTTTGAAACCCACCGGCCCTTCCCACGGGAACGCTACGAACCGGCGGACAGCGCGGCCGTCGATCTGCCGGACTACCTGCCCGACACCCGGGAGGTGCGTCAGGATCTCGCAGATTTTTACGGGTCCATCAGCACGGCGGACGCAGCGGTAGGCCGGATCCTGGACACGCTGGCCGAGACCGGACTGGACGCCAACACCTGGGTGGTGTTCGTCACAGATCACGGCCCGGCGTTCCCCCGCGCGAAATCCACGCTGTACGACGCCGGAACGGGCATTGCCGTGCTCATCCGCCCGCCCACCAACAGGGACATCGCACCGCGGGTCTACGACGAGCTGTTCAGCGGCGTCGACCTGGTCCCGACATTGCTGGACCTGCTGGGTCTCGACATTCCGCCCGATATCGAGGGTGTGTCGCACGCGCACGCCCTGCTCACCCCGGACAACCACGCCGATCCGGTGCGCGACCACGTCTACACCATGAAGACCTATCACGACTCGTTCGATCCGATCCGCGCAATTCGCACAAAGGAATACAGCTACATCGAGAACTACGTGCCCCGGCCACTGCTGGACCTGCCGTGGGATATCGAAGAAAGCCCGTCCGGCGTGGCTGTCGCACCCTTCGTCAAAGAGCCGCGTCCGCAGCGCGAGCTCTACGACCTGCGCGTGGACCCCACCGAGACCGTCAACCTGCTGACCGGCCGCGGCACCGGCATGGAAGTGATCGCAGCCGATCTGGCTGTCCGCCTGCACGATTGGCGCCAGCGGACCGGGGACGTCATTCCATCAGACTTCGCGGGGACCCGCATCGCGCAGCGTTATACCGAGACGTATCTGCGGATCCATCGCACCGCACCCACCAGTCGCTCGGCGATTGCCGCGGACCGCGGCATCGAGGAAGAAGTCACTACGGCCGATCAATAGTTGTGGTCAGCGTGAAGGTAATTCGTAGCTACACGACCGCAATGAATTGCGGGTTAGGCTCATCCGATGTCTCGCGCTGCGACATCTTATTTGGTGCTCGCCACACAGCGCAGCGGCAGCACGCTGCTGGTGGAATCGCTGCGCGCAACAGGGTGCGCCGGCGAACCGCAAGAGTTCTTCCAGTACCTGCCGACCACCGGGATGGCGCCCCAGCCCCGCGAGTGGTTCGCCGAAGTCGAAGACGAGTCGATATTGCGATTGCTCGACCCACTGGATCCCGGGACGCCGGACACCGCGACGCCGGTTGCCTGGCGAGAGCACATCCGCAGTTCCGGCCGCACACCCAACGGTGTCTGGGGCGGCAAGCTGATGTGGAACCAGACGGCCCTGTTGCGGCAACGAGTCGCGGACCTGCCGGACCGCTCCGGCGACACGCTGAGCGCGGCGATCCGCGATGTGATCGGCAGCGAGCCGGTATACGTCCATGTCTACCGGCCGGACGTAGTGTCGCAGGCGGTGTCGTTCTGGCGCGCCCTGCAGACCCGGGTGTGGCGGGGCAGGCCTGACCCCGAGCGCGACTCGCAGGCCACCTACCACGCCGGTGCCATCGCGCACATCGTCAGGAACCTGCAAGATCAGGAAAACAGCTGGCGCGCTTGGTTCGCCGAGGAAACCATCACACCGATTGACATCGCCTACCCGATGTTGTGGCGCAACCTGACTTCGTTTGTTGCCGATATTCTCACCGCCGTTGGGCAGGATCCGAAGCTGGCGCCCCCGCCGATGCTGGAACGGCAGGCCAACCAGCGCTCTGACGAGTGGGTCGACCGTTATCGGGAAGAGGCGCCGTCGCTGGGGCTACCCACCTGAGCGCTGCGCGCCACCAACCTGGGCGACGATGAACACCCGACGGAACGGGAAGATCGTTGTGCCGTCAGCCCGAGCCGGGTAGGCGTCGTCCAGCAGGGGGATGAGCTCCTGGCGAAATTGTTCCCAGCCCTCGTCGTCGAGCCGCTCGCGCACCGGGACAAGCGCGGTGCCGGTGATCCATTCCAGCACCGGGTGCTCCCCGGTCAGCTGGTGCAGATACGTGGTCTCCCATGCGTCGACCTTGCATCCGGCGTCCATCAGCAGGTTGGCGTAATGGGTGGGTGGCTGGACCACGGCACCAACCCGAAATGGTATGTCGCGCATGATCTTTGCATAGTGCTCGCGGCGGGCAACTGCCCGCACCGCGGCATGCGATGGCGTCTCGAAGTTGCCCGGAATCTGAACGCCGATCCACGATCCGGGTGCCAGTTGGCCGGTCCACCGGACCAGCAGGTCGGCGTGTTCGGGCACCCAATGCAAGGCCGCGTTGCTGATCACCACGTCGGTGTCCGGCTTGGGCTTCCAGCCGCGCAAGTCGCCGGTGGTGGCATCGATCCCCCGTTCCCGGGCGGCAGCGACCATCTCCGGTGAGCTGTCCATTGCCTCGATCACCGCGCCGGGCCAGCGCTTGGCCAGGTACTTGGTCAAGTGGCCGGGGCCACAACCGAGGTCGACCACCCGGCGGGCGCGCTCGGCACCCACTCGCGAAAGCAAGTCGTAGAACGGGCGGCTGCGATGGTCGGCAAATGCCAGGTAGACGTCGGGATCCCACATGGCGGTCCTCCTGATCGACACCGTCGCTAGTCGGCTGATAGACAAAACCGTATTACCGTATGCTGTCCGGGCGCCGACCGAGTGGGCCCGGAATGTGCGCCGAACCGACCCAGAAACGGTCAAACGCCCAGGCCTGGCCTGCCCGACGGGATACCATCGGCGGTCGTGACGTCCGAAACGGATCCCATCGACCCGCCCATTCCGGTTCCCGACGTCTCCGGTGCCGACCTACCGGCCGGTGCCGATGGTTTACCCCCGCGCTCGGCGTTGTCGCCCCGTAAGCGCATGGTCGTCGAGGCATCCGCTATCGGCGATCTCGCGCTGCGCACGTCGGTCGCGTCGGTGCTGGCTACCACGGTGGCACCGGTCGTTCTCGCCACCTCGGTGCGCCAGAGGCCCGGCACCGAGCGCAGCAACCTGAACTTCTACGCTGAACTGGCGGCCGAGCATGATCCGGGGAAGTCGTTTCCGGCGCCCACCGAATTGCCCCAAGTCTCGTCGCGGCCGGCCAATCGGCTCGCGGAGTGGTTCGCGCGCGGCACAGTCGAAAACATCGCGTTCACCAGCAGCTTCACGGCGATCAACCCCGCGATGCGCAAGCAGTGGAGCGCATTGAGGTCCAACAACATTGTGTGCGCACAGCATTGGCGACATGACGACGGTCCTCGTCCCACGCTGTGCGTCATCCACGGCTTCATGGGGTCGTCGTATCTGGTCAACGGGCGGTTCTTTTCGCTGCCGTGGTACTACCGGTCCGGCTACGACGTGCTGATGTACACCTTGCCGTTTCACGGTCGGCGGGCCGAAAAGTTTTCGCCGTTCAGCGGTTTCGGCTATTTCGCCGGCGGGCTCAGCGGTTTCGCGGAGGCGATGGCTCAGGCCGTGCACGACTTCCGGTCCATCGTCGACTATTTGCGGCACACCGGCGTCGACCGCATCGCGCTGACCGGTATATCGCTGGGTGGCTACACCTCCGCGTTGGTGGCCTCGGTCGATGACCGGATCGAGGCCGTCATCCCCAACTGCCCGGTCGTCACTCCCGCAACGATGTTCGATGAATGGTTCCCGGCCAACAAACTCGTCCGGCTGGGCCTGCGGCTGTCCAACATCAGCCGCGACGAGTTAACCGCCGGCCTGTCCTATCACTGCCCACTGAACTACCAGCCGCTGCTCCCCAAGGACCGTCGGATGATCATCACCGGGCTGGGCGACCGAATGGCTCCACCGGACCACGCCGTAATGCTTTGGCAGCATTGGGATCGCTGTGCCTTGCACTGGTTTCCCGGTAGTCACGTGCTGCACGTGAGTCAGCTGGACTATCTGCGCCGGATGACCGGCTACCTGCGCGGCTTGATGTTCGACTAGCAGCCTGCGGCGCCCGATGTGCCCCGGCCACACGGGTGGGCCAGCGCAGCCGCGTCAGCAGGTCGGCAGGCGCATCCGTGTGCCCGTCAAGTCGTTGCGTCGACAACAGGTCCAATGCCGCCAGCGCCGGCCGGTGGTTTCCGCATTGCGGCGTCAATCCAGGCAGCGGCGCGCCGGCTGGCGGCGGAGTATCGGTGCAAAACGCACATGCTGCCGCAACTGTGTTGCGGTTTCCCGAGCCAGGCCCTGCGATCTCCAGCACCGTGCACGTCTCGCGCGCCGGATACGACCGGACCGCGTCCAACGTCTCAGGCAACTCGCTGTCCACGCGGACTTGGTATGCCGCAAAGTAATCCGAGCGGTCCCGCTGCACCCCGCGCCACGTCTCGCGGACGTTCGGAGTGAGAAACCGCGGCACGTCGTCGGGCCCTACCGTACTGGCTTCCCATCCGATCTCGCGGAGATGGTCGGCGAGCCGGCGCACCGCGACCTCAGCCGTCTCGTGCAAGGGGATCCGCGCCGAGCGCGCCTGCAGCGCGGTCAGGTTGTCGGCGGCCGATACCGTGAGCCCGATCCAGGTCTCCCGACGCGACGCATCGGATGCGTTGTCGCGGCTGGTGATTCGGATTTTGTCCGCTCGGATGCCGTAGCGGTCCAGGTACCGGGCGATCACCGGCAGCGGGAGCACATGCGAGTCGCCGACCGGCGGCCCGACGCGCAGCAGCGCAGTTGTCTTTGTGGCAGGCCCGGATTGAGGGACGAACCCGCCGCGGCGGCCGATGATCGCCAGCCGGCGTCGCAGGATCGTGGTGAAATGCAGTCCACGCCACCAGCCGAACAGCACGATCACGACGACCGCGGCGATGCCGAGCAACCAGTAGTCGCGGGTGGACTGCCAGGGGTACGCCAGCACCGCGGGCACCACGGCCAGCGCGGCCAATGTGATTCGTCCGGTCCCTGGGGTCGGGATCGAGCCTAGCTGGCTCACGGAGTGGTCTCCTTTCTTCGGGCGATCGCGGCAATCGCGGCCACGACCGCGACAACCAAAGCCAGCGCGGCGGTCCCGGCGAACGCGACGGTGCGTGGTGTGCTGTCCTTTGGCGACGGTGCCGGCGGAGCGGCGACCGGCTTTGCCGTTGCCGCGCCGGGCCCGTTACTCGCGGGCAGTTCCCAGGTCAGGGCCGCCACCGGGTCGACGCTGCCGGCGCCGACGACATTGGACGGCGCTCGGGCACCGTTGTGTGCGGTCGCGGTGATGCGCTGTACCACCTGCGTGGCAGTCAGTCCGGGATACTTGCTGCGCACCAGCGCCGCGACACCCGCAACATAGCCGGCCGCGTAGCTGGTGCCGCTCAGCGCGACCAGCTGCTGGTGTGCGTCGGGCAGGCCATTGGCGAGATCGCCGCCATCACGGTTGCTCACCGACGCAATGTTTTCGCCCGGTGCCGCGATCCCCACCCACGGCCCGGTCATGGTGAATTTCGACGGCTGGCCATCCGGCGTCAGGGAAGCCGCCGACAGCACATACGGCTGCCACCACGATGGGATGGAGACCGACGTGACGCTGGCCCAGTTCCGCGGATCATCAGGACGGCCGAGGTCGGTGAGCGAATTGGACTCGCACGACATTCCGCTGCCAAACGATCCGGTCGCCCCAGTGTTGCCCGCGGCGGCCACGATCACCGCATCCTTGTCCACGGCTGCATAGCGGATCGCCGCACCCAGCGCGGCCTGGTCGACGGACCGGTCAGCGGGCAGGCAACTGACCGCGGAAATGTTGATCACCCGGGCACCCAGATCGGCGGCATGCACGATTGCGCGGGCCAGCGTCGCGACGTCGAAGGAAGCCCGGGCCAGCATCGGATCGCCGCCCGGCGTCCTGGGTGAGAACTTGGCGGACGTCACCCGCAGCGACAGCACCCGCGCCGCGGGGGCGACCCCCGAGAAACCGTCTTCACCGGCCGGGGCGGGCTGGCCGGCGATGATTCCAGCAACCAGGGTGCCGTGCCCGTCGCAGTCGGTCAGGCCGTCGGTCGTCTCCACGTAGTCTCCGCCGGGGTCGACGTTAGGCAGCCGCGGGCCTGGGCGCACCCCGGTGTCGATGACCGCAACCAGCTGGCCCTCGCCCCGGGAAAACTGCCACGCCGCAGGAAGGGTCAGCATCGCCTGACTGCGCGTCACCACACCCGGATCGGTGCCGGGGATGACTCCGGAGGTACTGCACGGGCCGCGCTGCTCCATCGGCTGCCCGGGTCCCGGGGTTCCACTGGGCGGTTGCACACCCGCGTCGACCGCCGGCGGACTGATTGCGGATGCCGACGGACAGGTGCACATCGCCGCGGCCGGTAAAAGGGCCACCGTCGCTGTGAGGCAGGCTAATCCGGCCCGAATCATCGATTGAGTACCCAGCTGAAAAGACCAACCAAATACGCCATGACGGGGATCAGCGAAGCATCGAGGCCGGTGGCGACAAAGCCCAGCAGCCGGCGCACCGGCAGCGAATAGGTTTCCGGCGACGCGATGCGCGGGTTCAGCGCGACCACTACCCACATGAACACCAGCGCGCCGAGCACCAGCACCGCACCCAGGGCAGCTGCGTAGCGTCCCGTCGCGGTATAGAACACCAACAGGACACCGGCGACCAGGTAGGGCTGAGCGAGCAGCCAGGCCTTGCACGCCGCCGAATCCCACACCCGGGCACGCAGGATGGACGTGACTGCGGTTGCCGCCACCACGTACCAGCCCGCACCACTCAACGCCTCCGGGCGCAGCGCGATCGCCACCGATCCCAGGACGCTGAGCAACACCGCGGCGGCAATGAAACCGCTCTGGTGGGCATCGCTGATGCGCACCCGCCGAGGGAAGTCCTCAAGCAACCGCAACGACGGGGCCGACGGGGTGGGGTCGCCCGGCGCCGGAATGACCGGCAACGGGAAGCGCGCCCACACCGCGGACAGCTGAGCCGCCTCGATAGTGACCAGCAGAGCCGCCACGATAAGCCCGCATCCGATGGTCAATATCCGCGGTTGCCAAAGCAATTCGGCGCCCGCTGCCAGCGAAACTCCGGCCCCGACCACCGCGGTCGCGGTGAAGAAACCGACAATTCGCTCGGGCTCGAGGCTGGGAACCATCAGGGCAATCAGCGACCACGCCGTGACGCCGGCCGCGGCCAACATCAGTTGCGCCGGTCCGAACTTCCCAGGTACCGCCAAGGCGAGGGCGGCGCCGATGGGCACCAGCGCAGCGGTCGACAGTGCCATCCCCGCGCGCTCCGAACGTGCCGTGATCAGTAAACCGGCCGACGCGGTGAGCACCGCGATCACGCTGACCGCGATCAGTCCGGACAGCGCGCCGGTAGCTACCCGATAGGTGACCCCCAGACCGGTTGCGACGAAAGCCACGGCGATCGCCGCGGCCAGCGCACCACGCTGGATATGCGCTGTGCCCCAGGGCTTCAGCCGGGAAGCCGAGAAGATCATGGCGGCGTCGGCGATGTCCTCGACGATGCCGGGCGCGGCCGGCCCGACGGGCACCGGCTGCAGCGCCAGCAGATCTCCGTCCACGACTCCGACGGTGTCCAGGCTGGCGTCCAGGCTGAACGGCGCTCCCCCGATGGGGGCAAGGCTCAGATGGGAAGCCGCGCGGGTGTCGCCGGTGTCATCAGTTCCGCCATCTGGGGCCGCAGGAACCGCCAAACGCTGTACCGCTGGCAGGATTTCGCGCAGCGGCAACTCCGCAGGCAGGGCCATCTCCGTCAGCCTGCTATCCGCGAGGATGGCCACGCGGACGATCGGCATGACGGCGCCGGACGTCACCGGACCCTCGAAGAATGCTGGGGCCGTTCCTGGGACATCGTGCTCTCTCTCTATCTAGTTGCTGTATGAGTGTTGGGCAGAGAAATCTCGGGACAGCCGCTGGCCGGGGAACCATTGGCCATCGGGCAAGTGGGCGGTCAGCTGTTCGACCGCGACCGCGATCGCAAAGGGCGTCCCGGGGCTGAACGTCGAGACCCACTCGCCGTCGAATGCGCGCGATGGACTCACCAGCACCCGTCCCGCTGTGGTGTCCACAATGCTCATCCCGACCTCGGTGGTGGCGTGCTGCCCGTCGCGGTGGCAGCCGGCGACGATCTCGACGTAGCTGCGCGGACCGGAGAACACTGACTCCACCACAGGTCGTGCCGATTCGCGGATACCAAGGTAGTCAAAGACTTCCGCTAGCGGTGCGCCGGAGCGCAGCCGTTCGTCGGCCCGGGCCCCGACGCGTGTCGGCATGCTGAACTCCTCGAATCGGGCCGGCGGCCGCTGCGCCAGCCCGACACCGAGGACCGGGACCAGCGCCCGGGGATCGTCGATATCCATCGCGGTAAACGTGATCAGCTGCGCATTGCGCAGCGCGACTACGGTCTTTTCGGTGGTGCCGGCGCGCTGCGCGACGACGCCGCGCAGCAGCTCGCCGGCGCCGGTGGCCGCGCCGGGGCCGATGTAGCGCAGGTCCAGCCACCGGTCCGGGAAGCACACCACTCTGATCCAGTCGGCGACCGCCGGGTTGACAGTGACCGCTTTGGAGCCGTCTCCCGACACCAGACCCATCCGGGTCAGTTCGGCCTTCTGACGTTCGAAGAACGCGTTTCGCTGCGCGGCGTCACGATAGGGAGTGGTGATCGCCAGTACCCACGGGAAGCTCCCCGCCCCAATGGTTTCCGCGATGAACCACGCGTGATCGACCGTCAACTCGACGGCGTTGGGTTCGACGCTCATCTAGGCAGAACTAACCGCCCCATCTGGCGGCTTCGGCTGTGTCGCGGGCGTACATGGCCAGGGTGTTGGATTCATGCGTGCTGCCCATCGCCTGGTAGGCCCGCACCAGGTCTTGCATGGCCTGGTTCCACTGGGCCTGCCAAACCTGATAGGTCATCCCGGTGTCGCCCTGCCACGCATTCTGCAGCGCGGCCTGTTCGCTGGCGATATCGGCGCCCAGCCCCTGCAACGTGCCGGCATAGCCAGTCATGTCGCCGGCGTGGGCCAGCATCGCCGGGTAGTTGTACATAATCTGCGACATCACAAGTCCTTTCGTGTGTTACCAGTCGGTGAGGTCAGAAGCCGGTGTAGCTCGACGCGGCCGCGGCATCGGTGGCCACATACGTACCCGCGGCGTCGCCGAGGTTGGCCTGGGCGATGTCCAGCAAGGTGTTGATCCGAGCGGCGGCCTCCACAAACCGGGCATGGGCGGCCTGAAACGCCGCCGAGGATTCACCCTGGTGGAACGCCTGTGCCGACAGCGCCTCCTGCTCAGCCTGGCTGATCGTGCTGCGCATCAACGCCGTCTTGGCGCCAAACGCCGACTGCGCGGCAACCAACTGCGGAATATGAGCATCCAACATACTCATAGTGATTCCTTTCTTTTTGCTCCTTGTGGACCTTCCGGATTTCGGTTACTGACTTCCACGTTGCTAACCGTCCTAGCCCCCTCTCCCCGACTCATCGGGTTCACTCGGGCCCTCAGTGTCCTGATCCCAGGTACCCGGCACCATTGGCATCCGCGGGCCGCCGCCGTACTCGTCGCCGGCCAGCTTGGTCAACCCCGACGCCCGCAGATCCGCGGCTTTGTCCGCGGTACCCGCAAACCCCAACCGCCCGGCCCCGTTCCCGGAAGCCACCGCAGAGGCCAGTTGCTCCTCGTCGGCCTGGCCGTAATCGGGAGGGACGCCGATGTCGGAGTCCATGTCCGCATATTCATCGCCATGCTCGCGCATTGCTGCCCGCCGACGCCGCCGCGCCCGCGCCTCTGCCCGACTGGGCAGCGCCGCAGCAGCCGCCGGGATGGTCGCGGCCGGCGCCTTGACCCCGCCGCGCCCGCCAACCGTCGGCCCGAAGCCCGTTTCCGGATCACCGCCGCCGCCCACTATGTAGGCGAAACTCCCAGTTGCCGCTGCCGGTGCCGGCGCGGCAGCCGCTCCGGCACCCGCGGCAGCCGTCGACGCCGGGGCCCCAGCCGGACTCGCCACCGTCGGGGCCACGCTGGCCACCGGCCATCCCGGAGAACGGGTTGACGCCAGAAGTGGTGCTCCCCCGGCGGCCCCCGCCGCGACCGGCGCAATCTCGGCAGGCAGCACTGTCACAGCACTGAGACCGATGCCGAGCAGCAGCGGCAAGAGGAACGGTGCGCTCAAAATCATCGCCCAAGTGGGCCAGCCGACGATGTTAAAGAACACCTGGTAGCCGACAAAGAACAGCAGCGGGCCGTAGAGCACCAGCGCCCCAGCCGGATTCGCCAGAAAGGCCTGAATGATCCTCATCAAACTTCCAATGGGATCCTGGAAGAATGCCAACAGCTGCCTGAGGATATTCGAGAGGCCGGAAGCGCTTTGCATGATGGTGGACACAGTGTCGTTGGCTTCACCGGCGCCGGGCTTCACCACAAC
>DATIOT010000447.1:0-5088 GCA_035472875.1 Mycobacterium sp. | reverse complement strand
GGCGATCGTCGGCTCCCCGAGGGCGAGGACCTCGGCAATGCGTGGTGACGGTGGTTCGAATGCGGTTGCAGCCGAGATGATTCGGGAGCCAGCGGTGGCCGGAGCTTTGCCACCGACCAACGGCGGCTGCTCCACCTCTTGCACAGTCTGGTCCACCGGCGGCAGGCCATCCAGCTCCGGGACCGGCACAAAATACGGTGCTACGGGCCGCTTCAGAAAGACCATGTCACCATTGCGACTTTTGCGCAGGTTCAGGTGGTAACCCCATTGGCTGTCGTCGCGGCCCGGCAAGTCGGCACGATCGTGGTAGAGGCCCCAGCGTGATTCGGTTCGGGTGAGCGAGGATCGAGCGGCCATTTCGGCACAGTCTCGGATGAATGACACCTCTAGAGCGCGCATCAACTCGTGCGGATTACGGGCGCCCATGTCGGCGATCTCGCCGCGCATCCGGTCGAAGGTGCGCACCGCGATAGACAATTTGGCAGCGGTCTTGGGCGGTGCTACATAGTCGTTGACGAACCGCCGCAGTTTGTACTCGACCTGCGGCTGTGGTGGCCCGTCCGGGTGTCGTAGCGGCCGGTAGATCAGCTCATGCGCGTCGCGCAGCTGATCGTCCGGAAATTGTTGTGGAGCAGCAACTTCCGTCAGTATAGATCCGGCATGGGTACCGGCGAGGTCGCCGAACACGAATGCCCCGATCATGTAATTGTGCGGCACGCAGGCCAGATCCCCCGCGGCATACAGTCCGGGCACTGTGGTGCGCGCATGCTCGTCGACCCAGACGCCGGAACCGGAATGACCGCTGCACAAACCGATTTCGGAAATGTGCATCTCGACGTCATGGCTACGGTAGTCATGGCCCCGGTTGGCGTGAAAGGTACCCCGGGTGGGCCGTTCGGTGGTGTGCAGGATATTTTCCAGCGCGGTCAGCGTCTCATCGGAAAGGTGAGACACCTTGAGATAGATGGGCCCGCGGGCGGAGTCGATCTCGCTTTTGACTTCGGCCATCATCTGCCCCGACCAGTAGTCGGAATCGACGAACCGCTCGCCGTGCGAATTGACTTGGTAACCACCGAACGGATTGGCCACGTAGGCGCAGGCCGGGCCGTTGTAATCCTTGATCAGCGGATTGACCTGGAAGCACTCGATACCGGACAGCTCGGCGCCCGCGTGGTAGGCCATCGAGTACCCGTCACCGGCGTTGGTTGGGTTCTCGTAGGTGCCATAAAGATAGCCCGACGCGGGCAGGCCGAGCCGGCCGCATGCCCCGGTCGCCAGGATCACCGCCTTGGCGCCCACAGCGACGAATTCACCGGTTCGGGTGTTCAGTGCCGCTGCGCCGACGGCCCGGCCGCCCGCGGTCAGCACCCGCACCGGCATCAGGCGGTTCTCGATCCGGATCTTCTCCCGCATCGACCGTTGCCGCAGTACCCGGTACAGGGCCTTTTTGACGTCCTTGCCCTCCGGCATGGGCAGCACGTACGACCCCGACCGGTGCACCCGGCGCACCGCGTACTCGCCGTGCTCGTCCTTCTCGAACTTCACTCCATAGCGTTCCAGCCGTTGCACCATCGCAAACCCACGGGAGGCCGTCTGGTACACCGTGCGCTGGTTGACGATTCCGTCGTTGGCGCGGGTGATCTCGGCGACGTAGTCCTCCGGTTCGGCCTTGCCCGGGATGACGGCGTTGTTGACTCCGTCCATGCCCATCGCCAGCGCGCCGGAGTGCCGCACGTGGGCCTTCTCCAAGAGCAACACCTGCGCGCCGCGCTCGGCGGCGGACAGTGCAGCCATGGTGCCCGCGGTGCCGCCGCCGATGACCAGCACGTCACAGTCGAGGCGGACCGGCGCCGCCGGATCTGGAATCTGCATCATGCTGCCACCGAATGATCGAGTGCGGCAATGATTTCCGCGCGCAACTGGTCGCGCGGCAGCGCACTCCGCGGCTCCGGTAGGTCAAGCACTGCGCGCAGCGGGTGACCGGCCTTGCCCAGGACAGCGATCTGATCACCCAGCAGTAGGGCCTCGTCGACGTCGTGAGTGACGAAGACGATCGTGGTGGGATGGGTACGCCAGGTGTCGATGAGCAACCGCTGCATGGCAGCACGAGTTTGGGTGTCCAGCGCTCCAAACGGCTCGTCCATCATCACCGCGCGCGGGGCCCCGGCCAGGCCGCGGGCCAGCTGAACACGCTGGCGCATGCCGCCGAACAAGCTCTTCGGTAGGTAGTGGCCGAATCCGGTGAGTCCGAGCTCGTCGATCCAGCGCTCGGCCTGAGCGCGCCGGGTGGCGCGTGGTTCGCCGCGCAGCCGCAGCGCCAGTTCGACGTTGGACCGCACGGTGCGCCACGGCAGCAGCGCGTTGTCCTGGAATACCATGCCGCGGTCGCCCGAGGTGTTGGTGACTTCGGCGCCGTCGGCCACTATCCGGCCGTCGTCGGGCCGCAGCAACCCGGCCAGGGCACGCAGCACCGTCGACTTGCCGCAGCCCGACGGCCCGGTGAGCACCAGGATCTCGCCCGGCCGCACCGTCAGGCTCAGCCCGTCGATGACCGGATCCCCGGTGTAGGACAACCGAACTCGATCCAGCTCGAGGCTCATTCCGACTGTCATCGCAGGCCTTCCTGTGCGCGCGGCAGCCAGCGGGTCACGCGGCGGCCCACCAGTTCGACGGCCGCAGACGTCGCGAATCCCAGCACCCCGATGGTGATGATGCCGACGAACACCTGGGGGTAGGCCAGCACCGTGTACTCCTGCCAGGTGCGGTAGCCGACCCCGAGGCGCCCAGAGATCATCTCCGCGGAGATCACGCAGATCCAGGCCACTCCCATGCCGACCGACAAACCGCCGAACACTCCCGGCAGGATGCCCGGCAGCACCACCTGGCTCAGCACCTCCCAGCGGCCGCCGCCCAGGGTCCGCACCGAGTCCTCCCACAACGTGGGCAGCGCCCGCACCGCGTGCCGGGTGCTGACCATGATCGGGAAATAGGCCGCGAGGAAGGTGATGAACACGATGCCGGACTCGTCGGTCGGGAACAGCAGGATCGCCACCGGCACCATCGCAATCGCGGGGACAGGCCTGGCCAACTCAGCCAGCGGACCGAACATGTCGGCGAACAGTCGGGAACGGCCCAGCAGCACGCCCGTCGCAATGCCGACCACCGCGGCCAGCCCGAAGCCGGTGAGAATACGAATCAACGACTGCGCCAGGTCAAGCCAGTACTCGTAGGCGCCGTGCCGACGATGCAGCGCATTCACGATCTCGGTGACGGTCGGCAGCGTGTCGAATCGCAGTAACAATCGCACCTTGCCGGCGGTGAGCAACTGCCACAGGCCGATTGCGGCGGCCACCGACGCCAGCCGCAGCAGACGAGATCGCCACGGCGAAGCGAGTCGTCGCGTGGCGCCGAGCCCGGTCGCCGGGGCCGCCGCGATGAGTTGGTCGGTCACTGGGGCGGTCGCCCCTCCCGTTACGTACGCAGTCATACCGAACCTCCCAGTGCCTGTTGGTAATCCATGGCCACGCTGCCCGGATGCCCTGCCATATATCGGCGCGCCCCGGCCAGCGTGCCGAACGGCAGATAGTTCTGGCCCGCTGTGCCCGGCACCCGCACCCAGACCGCCTTGTCGGCGAACCACCTGGTGCCCAGCTCGGCGTCGGGCACATAAGACGCACGGACTTTGCCGCCGTGGGCAATAGCGTCCCTGACCGCCCGAAGCAGGCAGGTCGGGTTCGCCGCCGCGTGCGTGGTGTCGGATCCGTCCAGCCACCACTCGCCGGCTTGCGCGGGGTCACTCACCGCCGTCCCGCAGACGGTGTCGTTGCCGCCGAGTACCGACGGATTCGTGGTAGCGGCCCGGGCCGCGTTATAGTCGCGCCCGCGGGCAGCGAACACCGTGCGCAGCGGCTCCTCCTGGACGAACCCTCCGACGTCGAGGTCGGCGAAGTCGCCGATCGACTTCAGGTACGGCACATCGCTTTTCAGCGCGTCAACTAGCGGCGGTTTCAGCGTGGTGTCGAACGACGTACCGCCGGGACCGTTGTAGAGGTACACCACCTCCTGCGGCAGCCCGCTGGCTTGAGCGACGATACGGGCCGCCTGCAGCGGCTTTTCATTGAGAAAATCGGTAGCGTCCAGTTGCGCTTGCAGGAAAGCCGCGAGCACCTCCGGGTGAGCGGATGCATACGCGCGCCGCACCACCACACCATGCAGGGTGGGCAGGTTCAGCTCACCCCCGTCGTACAGCAGTTTGGCCTTGCCCTGGTAGACCAACAGCCCAGGCCAGGCGACGAACTGCGAAAGTGCCTGCACCTGACCGGATTCCAGAGCAGACGCACCGACCTGTGGCTGCTGGTTGAGCACCTCGACACCGGTGCCGGCATTGATGCCGGCCTTGTCCAGGGCACGCACCAAGGTGCCGTGGCCGGCCGAGCCCACACTGGCCGAGACCTTCGTCCCGGCCAGGTCGGCCAGCGTGGTCGCCGGCGAATTAGGCGCCACCACCACCATGTTCAGCGCGCCCTTGGGGTTGTAGCCGGTGACTGACACCATCTCGGTGCGGGCCAGCGGGTTGGCCTGTGTCTTGGAGCCGTTGATCAGCATCGGGTAGTCGCCCATCGAACCGATGTCGATCTTCTCGGCGAGCATCTGCGCGGTGATCGGGGCGCCGGTGTCGTAGTCCTGCCAGCGCACCGCGTATCTGGTCCCGGTGCGGGTGGTGATGTCGGCAAGCCGGCGCTCCAGGTAGCCCTGGGCGCGCAGCAGCGTACCCGCGGTCACGGTGTTGATGGTCTTGGACTGATAGCCCACCACGACGTTGACCACGCCGGAGGACTCCGATAGCGATTCCAGCGAGCAACCGGACGTGACCGCGACGGTCATAGCCATTAGCGACGCCAGCCGAACGGCGTGTCGTTTCATCAAAAGCCCCGGGAGATAGAGTAATTCAGCGTATGAGATACGGCATGTTCACCGTGACGGCGCCGGTTGGGCAGCGGGCTGCGCACGGGCCGCAATACCAGCATTCGTCGACGTGCATGAACGCTTTGCCGGTGTCGGGGTTGATGGCCAGCGCGTCCAGTGGAC
>DATIOT010000446.1:0-1725 GCA_035472875.1 Mycobacterium sp. | reverse complement strand
GCCGGTTTTGCGTCAACGGTCAAAGCTACATTTGCGACATCGGCGCGAGCCTGTTCGTGCGGGAGATGCCTACTGATGGCACGTGTCGCCGGCATCTCGGCGACGAAAACCTGTTGGCTTATGGTCAACTCGGCACTTTCGCCGAGTACGCGGTGCTATCGGAAAGGTCCGTCATCAAGATCGACGACGCGATCCCATTCCACGCCGCCTCACTCGTGTCGTGCGGGGTCAGTACCGGGTGGGGCTCCGCGACGGTGTCGGCGGGCACCGAACCCGGCGACACCGTGGTCGTCGTCGGCGCCGGCGGTGTCGGAATGAATGCCCTGCAAGGGGCGCGGGCCGTCGGCGCGAAATATGTCGTCGCAGTGGATCCGGTTGAGTCTAAGCGGGATTCGGCCAAGATCTTCGGTGCCACACACACCGCCGCGTCCGCTGAGGAAGCGATACCGCTGGTCAGAGACATCACCGACGGCCTGATGGCCGACCGAGTCGTTGTCTGCCCCGGCGTTGTGCATGTCGACTTGATCCCGTTGGCGATGACGTTGCTTCGCAAAGGCGGCATCTGCGTGCTTACCGGGATCACCCCATTCACCGAGCCGCCGGTTCCGATGGTCCTGCAGGAGATGACGCTGTCAGCCAAGCAACTTAGAGGAGCGCTCTACGGTGGGCTGAATCCGCGCACGAGCGTGCCGATGCTGTTGTCGATGTATCGGGTAGGCGCATTGAAACTTGACGAACTGATCACCCGGCGCTACCAGCTTGACCAGATCAACGACGCGTTCGCGGACCTGCGGGAAGGGCGCAATATTCGCGGCGTCATCGATTTCACCGGCTTCTGAAGTCGAAAGGCACTCTGCAGAGTTCGGCTTTGCCGCGTCGTGTCTCCGGCTGATGCGGTGTGCGCGCACCTAAACTGACGGCTTAACCGGCAGGAGGGCATCGACGCATCGGCGGCAACAACGGCACCGGCCTTGCGAGTGGTCGGAGCGCTGCAAAGGTGAGCAAGGGACCGGCCGGGGTGTACCCCGCGCCGGTTCGCTGTGCTGGGCGCTCCCGATGGGTTGCTCCGGCGGCCGCCCGCCCGAGAACCCCCAGGAGTAGCGACGGCGATGGACGGTCAACGCGCCGTCCCGGCATTCCCGCGCTGGATGGGGTGCGGGCAGTGGCCGTGGTGCTGGTGCTCGCCGATCACGGCGGGGTTCCCGGCATGGGGGGCGGATTCCTCGGTGTGGATGTCTTTTTCGTCCTCAGTGGTTTCCTGATCACCTCGATGCTGCTCGACGAACTGGGCCGAAGCGGCCGTATCGATCTGCGCGACTTCTGGGTTCGGCGTGCCCGTCGGCTGCTACCGGCGCTGATGCTGATGGTGTTGGCGGTCGCGATCGGGCGGCAGTACTTCTCGCCCGAAGCCGTTGCCGGCTTGCGCGATGACGCCGTCGCCGCCTTCTTCTGGGTAGCCAACTGGATGTTCGTCGCCGACAAGACCGACTATTTCAGCCGGGGAGCTCCGCCCTCGCCGTTACAGCACGCATGGTCGCTCGGCGTCGAGGAGCAGTACTACATCGTCTGGCCCCTGCTGCTGGTCGCGGTGGCGGTGGTGCTGGCCGCGCGGGCACGTCGTCGGCACGGTTGGGCCACTGTGGGTGGCGTTCGTTTGGCGGTGCTCCTGTACGCCGTGCTGGGCGCACTTGCATCCGCCGCGGCCGCCATCCTGTTGGCGTCCAA
>DATIOT010000445.1:0-3432 GCA_035472875.1 Mycobacterium sp. | reverse complement strand
CAGCTACGCCCAATTCATCTATCTGCTCTCCGGTGCTGATCATGACCAGATGGACCGGATGCGTACCCACATGACCAACATGTGCACCGGCTGGGACGCGGCCCAGGTCAAGTCGATCGTCAACGAAACCCTGCACGACATCGTGACTCCACTGGTGTTCGCGGAAGCCGCCGACCTGATCGCTGCGCACAAACTGTTCGGCCGTGACGTCGTGGTGGTCTCGGCGTCCGGAGAGGAGATCGTGGCGCCGATCGCCCGGGCGCTGGGCGCGACCCATGCGATGGCGACCCGAATGGTCGTCGAGGATGGCAAGTACACCGGCGAGGTGGCGTTCTACTGCTACGGCGAAGGCAAGGTGCAAGCGATCCACGAGTTGGCTGCCCGTGAGGGCTACCCGCTCGAACACTGCTACGCCTACTCCGACTCGATCACCGACCTGCCGATGCTCGAGGCCGTCGGCCACCCCAGTGTCGTCAACCCCGACCGCGGCTTGCGAAAAGAAGCCACCGAGCGAGGCTGGCCCGTGTTGATGTTCTCCCGGCCGGTGTCGCTGCGCGACCGGATTCCGGCACCGTCGGGCGCAGCGATCGCAACCACCGCCGCGGTGGGCATCAGTGCGCTGGCCGCGGGAGCAGTTACCTACTCGTTGCTGCGCCGCTTCGCGTTCTAGCCCCGACTAACCCCGGCGAAGCGCGCCGAGTCCTGCTGACAGCAAACGTCTTGAGCGCGCAATCCGGTACAGCTTCGCAACATTCGCAGAATTAGGCCTTGCTGTGCTAAGGGTCTCGTAGTACAAAGGAACCACGGAAGCCCGGTGAGGCCTAGGTCGATCCGGAAGAGAAGGTTCGATCTCCCGACCCGGGCGCCCAAGCACGGTACCCGGCACCCACGCGGAGTCATAGCCGCGATAATGGCAGAAGTGTTGCGGGCCTGCGTAATTGCGAAAAGCGGAAGATCTCGACAGCTCTTTGGGTGGAGTTGCAATCGGAAGCGTCGCAAGATCGCCGAGGCCACCCCACGCAAACCCAAAGATGCACGCTTGGTAACCGAGTTCCGTGCTAGCGGGCGGCGGACCGAATATTTCGGGACGCCGCTCGCTTTACATTTGTATTACAAGTTCTGGCGTGTCAGTCGACTATCGCCCTGGCAACGACTCGGCGATCGACAGCGCCTCCTGCGCACCCGCCTGCATAGCCCGGCAACACAGCACCAGCCACGCTCCCACGCCGTCCGGCGTGCCACCGGCGAATCTGCGTGCGGCATCGCGATAATCCGCTGGCTGCCGCATCCAACTCACCTCGGGCACACCCAATCCGTGTGGATCCAGCCCACTGGCGATAGTCACCAGCCGCGACACCGCACGGGCCACCACGCCGTCCGCACTGCCAAACGGCTTCAGTGTCAGCAGCTCTCCGTGCGCGACCGCGGCAACCACCGGCGCAGGCGCCCGCGTGCGGCCGGTCACCAAATCCGCCAACAACTCCAGACGGGGCCCAACGTCCGCGTCGGCCCGCGGGCGACCCAACCGATCGTCATCGACCAGGTCCGCCGCCGCCAGCATGTGCAGACGGGCCAGTGCCTGCAACGGCGCCCGCTGCCATACACCCACCAAGGCGCCCCCGCCGCCCTCCAGCGCCTGAGCCACCCGCAGCGCTCCGCCAAAGACCGGATCGCTGACCGCTGCGAAATCCGGTGAGGCCGCCGCCAAGTCCTCCAGTCGCACGGGTCCGCCATCGAGAACCGACGAGGCGCGTGCCGCCCGCAACGCCGCTTCGGCGGCGGTCGTCGGCCAGCCTCGCAGATTAGTCCGGTGTCGATGGGCCCGGCCCAGCGCGTCACGGGCCCGATCGCTGGCCTCGGCGACACCGGGCAGCTCCATCAACGGGGCCAGCGGGTCAGCCGTCACAGGTTGCCAACTTATCTGGGAGGGGCCGGCGCGCCGGGAATGGCCTCCAACAACTGACGGGTGTACTCGTGGCCGGGCCGGGTGAACAACTCCTCGGTCGGCGCCCGCTCCACCACCCGGCCGGCGCGCATCACCAGGACGTCATCGGCGATCTGCCGGATCACCGCCAGGTCATGGCTGATGAACAAGTAGGTCAGGCCGAGCTCGGCCTGCAAACCGGCCAGCAACTCGAGGATCTGCGCCTGCACCAGGACGTCGAGTGCCGAGACCGCTTCGTCGCATACCAGCACCTCGGGCCGCAGCGCCAGCGCCCGCGCGATCGCGACACGTTGCCGTTGACCGCCCGACAGCTCGCGCGGCAGCCGGCCCAACACCGACGACGGCAGCGCCACCTGGTCGACGAGCTCGCGCACCGCCTGCTCGCGCTGCCTGCGGTCACCGACCCGGTGGATGCGCAACGGCTGCTCGATGGCGCGAAAGACCGAGTACATGGGGTCCAAGCTGCTGTACGGGTTCTGGAACACCGGCTGTACCCGTCGGCGAAAGGCGAACGCCTTGTGCCGGTCGAGTGCGCCGACGTGATCGGTGCCGTCGAAAACCACCGTGCCCGAAGTGGGTTGCAGCAGGCCGAGCACCATCCGCGCCAACGTTGACTTCCCCGAGCCCGACTCCCCTACGATCGCGAGGGTGCTCCCCCGCCGCACCCGAAACGACACCCCGTCGACCGCACGAAACTCCACCCCGCGCCACGGCGCGCCCTGTGACTCCCGGTAGATCTTGGTCAGCTCCGAGGCGACGACGACGTCGTCGGACGCGCCGGCGACCCGGGCCGAGCGCTTCTCACGCACCATCAGTGACGGAGCCGCGGCCACCAACCGCCGGGTGTACTCGTGCTCAGGGTTTTGCAGGATTGACTGCGCCGCACCGGATTCCACCACCTCTCCGCGATGCATGACCACCACGGACTCGGCCCGTTCGGCGGCCAGCGCGAGATCGTGGGTGATCAGCAGCAGCGCGGTACCCAATTCGTCGGTGAGCCGCTGCAGGTGGTCGAGCACCTGACGTTGCACGGTGACGTCCAGCGCGGACGTCGGCTCGTCGGCGATCAGCAGCCGCGGCCGGCCCGCCAACCCAATGGCGATCAGCGCGCGCTGACACATGCCGCCAGACAGCTGATGCGGATATCGGCCGACCTGTTTGGCCGGATCCGGCATGCCGGCCTCGGCCAGAAGCTCCACCGCCCGTCGCCGCGCCTTGCGGCCATCCGTGTTGGCACGCAACGCTTCTCGAATCTGGAAGCCGACCTTCCAGACCGGGTTGAGGTTGGTCATCGGGTCTTGGGGTACGTAGCCGATGGAATGACCTCTGATCGATCGAAGCAGCCGCTGGTCGGCCCTCCGGTCGAACGACGCGATGTCGTGCCCGTCGAAAACGATGCGCCCGGCGGTGATTCGCCCACCCGGCGGTAGCAGTCCGAGGATCGCGGCGGCCGTGGTGGATTTGCCCGATCCCGATTCACCCACGAC
>DATIOT010000444.1:0-4896 GCA_035472875.1 Mycobacterium sp. | reverse complement strand
TCGGCGGTGACGGCGTACACGGCTTCCACCATCAAATAGCCCGGTGCCTCTTTGATCGGGCTCAGCAGTTCGGGACGGCCGGCCGCCAAGGCCAGAACATCGCCGATCAGCGAGCCGTAACGGTCCAGCAAATGGCGCACCCGGTAGGGGTGAAGTCCCTGCAGCGCGCCGACGTTTTCGGCCTGGTTGATCAGTGCGAAATAACCGTCAGCGCCCATCAGCGGCACCTTCTCGGTGATCGACGGCGCCACCCGGGCCGGGATGAACTCGGCCGCGGCGTCGATCGCGTCGGCCGCCATCACCCGGTAAGTGGTGTACTTGCCCCCGGCGATGGCGACCAGCCCGGCCGCCGGCACCGCTACGGCGTGCTCCCGGGACAGCTTGGAGGTGTCGTCACTCTCCCCGGCGAGCAGCGGACGCAGCCCCGCGTATACCCCATCGATGTCGGCGTGGGTCAACGGGGTGGCCAGCACGGTGTTGACGGTCGCCAGGATGTAGTCGATATCGGCCTTGGTGGCCGCCGGGTGGGCCAGGTCCAGGTCCCAGTCGGTATCGGTAGTTCCGATGATCCAGTGGCTTCCCCACGGGATGACAAACATCACCGACTTCTCGGTGCGCAGGATGATCGCGACGTCGCTGACGATCCGGTCCCGCGGCACCACCACGTGCACGCCCTTGGAGGCGCGCACCTGAAACCGCCCGCGCTGCTTGGACAGCGCCTGAATCTCGTCGGTCCAGACCCCGGTCGCGTTGACCACGACGTGACCGCGGACCTCGGTGATGGCGCCGTCCTCAGAGTCGCGGACGCGCACACCGATCACCCGGTCGCCCTCGCGCAGCAACGCGACCGCCTGCGTCGAGCACCGCACGACCGCGCCGTAATGCGCCGCGGTGCGGGCGACCGTCATGGTGTGCCGGGCGTCGTCGACGACGGTGTCGTAATAGCGAATACCACCGATCAGCGAGCTGCGTTTCAGGCCCGGGCTCAACCGCAAAGCACCAGCGCGGGTCAAATGCTTTTGCGCCGGAACCGATTTCGCGCCGCCCAGACTATCGTAAAGGAAGATGCCGGCGGCGACGTAAGGACGCTCCCACACGCGCTTGGTGAGCGGAAACAAGAACGGCAACGGCTTGACCAGATGTGGGGCCAACGTGGTCAGCGATAGCTCACGCTCGTAGAGCGCCTCGCGCACCAGCCCGAATTCCAGTTGCTCGAGGTAACGCAGCCCACCGTGGAACATCTTCGACGAGCGACTCGACGTGCCGGATGCGAAGTCGCGCGCCTCGACCAGCGCGACCTTGAGCCCCCGCGTGGCAGCATCCAGCGCGCACCCGGAGCCCACCACCCCGCCACCGATGACCACCACGTCGAACTGCTCGGTGCCAAGTCGCTCCCAGGCCAGGGCGCGTTGCCGAGGTCCCAGCGAGGAAGCCGCCCAGGTCTGGGCACTATCCGGTGCCTGAATCGGGTTGCTCACGGCAGAGGACTCCTCATCGGGAACTCCTGTCGGTTACTCGTCGGTAGGACGGTGCTCAACCAAGGCTAGTCTTTAAGGGGTCCTCCCGGCGCTCCCCGAGTCGGCCTTCAGTCCAGATCGTCGTGCGCCATCAGCCGGCGGGCGGCCTCGGTGATGGACCCGGATAACGAGGGGTAAACAGCAAGCGTCTGGGCCAACTCGTTGACCGTGATGCGGTTTTGCACGGCCACGGCGATCGGCAGGATCAGCTCGGACGCGATCGGCGCCACCACCACGCCGCCGATGACCACCCCGGTGGAGCGCCGGCAGAAGATCTTGACGAAACCGTGCCGCATCTCGGACATCTTTGCCCGGGCGTTGGTCTGCAACGGCAGCATGACGGTCCGCGCGGTCACCGAACCGTCGTCGATCATCGATTGCGGCACACCGACCGCGGCGATCTCGGGACTGGTGAATACCGTAGCCGCGACCGTGCGCAACCGGATCGGGTTGACGCCCTCACCGAGCGCGTGATACATCGCGATCCGGCCCTGCATGGCGGCGACCGAGGCCAGCGGCAGCAATCCTGTGCAGTCACCCGCGGCGTAGATTCCGGGGACCGACGTGCGCGACACCCGGTCCACGGTCAGGTAGTTGCCGCGCCCCAGCTCGATGCCGACCCGCTCCAGGCCAAGGCCGCCGGTGTTGGGGGTCGATCCGATGGTCATCAGGGCGTGGCTGCCCTCGACGGTGCGGCCGTCGGTCATCGTCACCAGGACCTCGGAGTCGGTGCGGGTGACCGATTCCGCGCGCGCGTTCTTGAACAGCCGGACACCGCGTTCGGCGAACGACTCTTCCAAGACCAACGCGGCGTCGGCATCCTCGTACGGCAGCACCCGGTCACGACTGGCCACCACCGTCACCGGCACACCCAATTCCGTGTAGGCATCCACGAACTCGGCACCGGTGACCCCCGAGCCCACCACGATCAGATGGCCGGGCAACTCCTCCAAGTCGTAGAGTTGCCGCCAGGTCAGGATGCGCTCGCCGTCCGGCTGGGCAGAGGGCAGGATCCGCGGGCTGGCGCCAGTGGCGATCAGCACGACGTCGGCGTCGTGCTCGCTGATGGTGCCGTCGGCGGCCTTCGCCTGGATCCGGTGACGGGCCAGGCCGGGCGTGGTGTCGCACAGCTCGGCGCGCGCGGAAACCACATGGACGCCCATGCTGAGCAGCTGGGCGGTGATGTCCGCCGACTGCGCCGCGGCTAGCGTCTTGACCCGGGAATGGATTTGCGGCAATGAGATTTTCGCGTCGTCGAAGTCGATGTCGAAACCCAGCCGAGGGGCGCGGCGCAGTTCGCTGCGCAGCCCAGTGGACGCGATGAACGTCTTGGACGGCACACAGTCGTCCAGAACGGCCGCCCCGCCGATGCCGTCGGAGTCGATCACAGTGACTTGGGTTGTTTCCGGGTGTGCGGTGGCGGCGACTAGCGCGGCTTCGTAACCGGCCGGGCCTCCACCGACGATCACAATGCGGGTCACCACGGCCCTTAACCTATCTGGACGACGGGGCACGCCGCAGCGCAGCGTGCGACTGGACTGGAGGTACCCCAGCCGCGCTGGGGTACCACCCGCTTGCGGGGGACGGCGAGGGGGCGTGATCAAATTCCGCGAAACGCTCGGATGAATACCACCCGAGCGTGTGCCGTCTAAGCTTTCTCCGTGCCGCTCTATGCCGCCTACGGGTCGAACATGCATCCCGAGCAGATGCTGAAGCGTGCACCCCACTCGCCGATGGCCGGAACCGGCTGGCTGCACGGGTGGCGGTTGACGTTTGGCGGCGAGGACATCGGCTGGGAAGGCGCCCTGGCCACAATCGTCGAGGATCCGCTTTCGAAGGTGTTCGTTGTCCTCTACGACATGACACCGGCCGACGAGAGGAACCTTGACCGGTGGGAGGGCTCCGAGTTGGGCGTCCACAAAAAGATCCGATGCAGGGTGGAGCGCCTATCCTCAGACACCACCACGGATCCCGTGCTGGCGTGGCTGTATGTGCTGGACGCCTGGGAAGGCGGCGTGCCGTCGGCGCGGTACCTGGGCGTGATGGCCGATGCCGCCGAAATCGCCGGCGCGCCAGCAGATTACGTACACCATCTGCGGACTCGCCCGGCGCGCAACATCGGCCCGGGAACTTCTGCGTAAGCAGGGCCTAAGGCGACTCGAACGCGGCCGACTGCTCGATGATGTTGACCATCACGCGCAGTCCGATCGCCAGGGCTCGCTCGTCGAGATCGAACGTCGGCTGGTGTAGGTCCAACTGTGGTCCCTCGCCGGACCACACACCCAATCGCGCCATCGCGCCGGGAATCTCCTCCAAATACCAGGAGAAATCCTCACCGCCGCCAGACTGCCGGGTGTCGGCCAGCACATCGGGGCCGACTGCTTCGATCGCGTGCATGAGGATGCGTGTCGACACGTCCTCATTGACCACCGGTGGCACCCCGCGCCGGTATTGCAGCGTGTGTTCGATCGCCAGCGGCGACAACAGGGCTGCGACGGCCTCGCGAATGAACCCTTCGAGGGCAACCCATGTTTGTCGGCTGGCGGTGCGCACGGTGCCGGCCAGCACGCCGGTTTGCGGAATGGCGTTGGGGGCCACGCCGGCATTGACCGCGCCCCACACCAATACGGTGCCGTTGCGTGGGTCGATGCGGCGCGACAGCACCCCGGGCAGCCCGGTGATCAGCGTGCCGAGCCCATAGACCAGGTCGGCGGTCAGGTGTGGCCGCGAGGTGTGCCCGCCGGGTGAATACAGCGTGATCTCGATCTGGTCGGCGGCCGACGTGATGGGGCCTGGTCTGACCGCGACCTTGCCGACCGCCAGCCGCGGATCGCAGTGCAGGGCGAAGATCCGCGATACCCCGGCCAACGCTCCCGCGGCGGTGGCGTCAACCGCCCCGCCCGGCATCAATTCCTCGGCAGCCTGGAAGATCATCCGGACTCCGACCGGCAGTTCGGGCACCGACGCCAGCGCCAGCGCGGTTCCCAGCAGGATCGCGGTGTGCCCGTCATGACCGCAGGCGTGTGCGACATTCGGCATCGTCGAGGCGTACGGCGCACCGCTCCGCTCGGCCATGGGCAGCGCGTCCATGTCGGCCCGCAGCGCGATTTTCGGCTCATGGTCTGGGCCGAAATCACAGGTCAGCCCGGTACCGCCGGGCAGCACCTTCGGGTTCAGCCCCGCGTCGGCCAACCGCTCGCCGACGAACTGCGTGGTGGCGTACTCCTGCCGGCCCAGCTCCGGATAGCGGTGGATGTGCCGGCGCCATTCGATCAGGTCCTGGTGGTGTGCGGCCAGCCACGACTCGGCGGTGTCGACCAGGCTCATGCTTCGGCCCTGCCGTGTCTGCGCTGCTGCGCGGCCAATACCCGGTCGCGTT
>DATIOT010000443.1:0-6923 GCA_035472875.1 Mycobacterium sp. | reverse complement strand
GATGAACGGCCGGCCCGTGGTCGTCGTGCCGACCTGCAGGATGGTGACGATGTTGGGGTGGCCGGAGAGCCGACCCATCGCGTGCTGCTCGCGCAGGAAGCGGTCGAGATTTTCCGGGTCAAGGTTGGCGGTCAAAACCTTGACGGCCACCGAGCGGTCCAGCAGCGGCTGAGCACAGCGATACACGACGCCGAAGCCGCCCCGTCCGACTTCGGCCGCAGCTTCGAAGCCCGCGCCGCGCAGCTCCGCGGGAATGTCGGGGACCAGGTCCCGCTGCGACGCATGCTGATCGACGTCGGCCATCAACGGTCACTATCTCACGCGGGAGGCCGTTGACCTCTTGTTACCAAGCACAGAATATCGCCGATCCCACGGACTGACGACACCATCTGGTCTGTCGCACCACGACAGGAATCGATCGCACCCGATCAAGCCGCTGTGAGGACATGTTGTCCACGCAAGACAACCGTCATCCTATTTTTGTGGTTTGGCGACGGAGCCGGGCGGGCAGTCGCCGCTTAGCATGCGGATGTGACTGGCTCATACACCTACACTTTCGAGGACATCCAGAACCGCCCGGTCGCGGTGATTGGAGCGGGAACGCTGGGCCGGCGCATCGCGCTGATGTTCTCCACCCGCGGGGGAACCGTGCGAATCTACGCGCGGCGCGCCGAACAGCTGGCCGCCGCCACGCAGTACGTGACGGAGACCCTACCTACGGTGGTAAAGGACCGAGGTTCCGGCGAAGTGGGTGGCGCGACGGCCGCGGGGTCGCTCGAAGAAGCGTTGGACGACGCCTGGCTTGTCGTTGAATCCGTCCCGGAGAGGCTCGAGATCAAGATTCCGCTGTGGGGCCAGATCGACCAAGCGGCGCCGCCGGACACCATTTTCGCGACCAACTCGTCGTCGTACCCGTCACGCCTCATGGCCGAAAACGTGCGGGACAAACGCCGTTTGTGCAACACACACTTCTACATGCCACCGGAGGTCAACGCGGTCGACCTGATGTCCGACGGCGAGACTGACCGCGGCCTGCTTGACACCTTGCTGACCGTCCTGCCCGAGTTCGGCGTCCATCCCTTCGAGGCGCGCAAGGAGTGCACCGGCTTCATATTCAATCGCATCTGGGCCGCTATCAAGCGTGAGTCGCTGGCCGTGGTCGCCGAGGGTGTGGCCCGTCCGGAGGATGTCGACGGGATGTTCAAGGTCAACTTGGGCGTGCCGGCCGGTCCGTTTCAGATGATGGACCTGGTCGGCCTGGACGTGGTGCTCGACATCGAGAACCATTACGCCGAAGAGTTCCCGTACCTACCGACGAATGTGCGGGAGCTGTTGCAGGCCTATGTCGATGCGGGCAAGCTCGGCGTCAAGACCGGCGAGGGCTTCTACACGTATCCGAAGCCGTGAACCGTGCAGGCGAACGAGCAGAACGCCATAGTCATCACCGCAGCCGTTCGTATCGGGCGACTTGTGGGGTGAACGAACAACTTCAGTAGCTGCCCTCGGTCTGAATCGGATCGGCGTTGCTGATACCTACCCCGGTGGTCATTAACCCCGCGAAAGCCAGTACACCAGCACCGGCAATCGTCGCGCCGCGGGCCTTGCCGGCCGATTTCAAGAGACGTGTCGGCATCGGGAAGTTTTTTGCGTTGATCGATCGCTTCGTTTCCATCCAATCCTCCTGTGTTGCCGACACGGCTCACTATCATCGCGTGTACTGCGAGGCGCCCGCTTCGCTTACGAAAACAGGCCTGGATTCTCGCAGTAGCGTTACGCTCGCCGAGCCAGGTAGGCGAGCGCGAGTTTGGCCGCGTTGGCGCCCCACATGCCATGCGCGCCCGGCCCCGGTGGGGTGGCAGCCGAGCAGATGTACATGCCCGGCACCCCAATGGTGTACGGCGACAGCGTGATTCGTGGCCCGAACGTCAGCTGGCGAATATCCTTGGCGCCAGTCATGATGTCGCCGCCGTCATAGTTCAGATTGTAGATAGCCATCTGCGTCGTCGAGCGAACTGTCTGTCCGACAATGCGTTCCCGGAACCCGGGGGCGAACCGCTCGATCTGGGCGATGATCGCCTCGGTCGCGTCGCCGGCGTAGCCGTTGGGGACGTGCGCGTAGCTCCACACCGGGTGGATATTGCCCACCGACCGTTGCGGGTCGGCCAGATACTGCTGACCAACCAGCACGAACGGCCGCTCGGGCATGCGGCCGGCGTGGATTTCCCGCTCGGTCGCGGCAAGTTCGGAATAGGTCCCGGCCAGGTGCACCGTGCCTGCCCGACGCGCATCCGGGTTCGTCCAGGGCACGCCAGCCTCGACGGCGAAGTCGACTTTGAACGCACCGGGACCACGCCGGAACTTGGTGAAGGCGCGGGAAACTCGGCGCGGGAGACGATCCCCGAGGATTCCGGCGATGGCACTTGGCGCCAGGTCGAACAGAGTGACGTCGGCCGGCGGCAGCTGCGACGTCGTCTGGACTCGGACACCGGTCTCGATCTTGCCGCCCAGGTCGCCCAGCAGCGCCACCATCGCGTTGGTGATCGACTGCGATCCGCCTTCGGCCACCGCCCAGCCGTGCCGGTGGCCGGCCGCGATGATGCCCATCCCGATAGCGGAGGTCATCGGGTAGTGCAGCGGCCGGAAGGCATGGGCTGCAACGCCTCCGAACAGCGCCTGCCCCTCCTCGGTGCGGAATAGCCGTGCGAACGTGGAGGCAGGAAGCACGGTGGGTGCACCGAACCGGGCCAGCATCAGCGGATGGTGCGGGAACCGCAGCAGGGGCCGCATGATGTCCTCGCTGAGTGCGTCAAACCGGGCGGCCGGGTAGCTAAACGCCAGCCGCCACCGCGATCCATCGCGACCGAGACCGGCGGCGGTCTGCTCCACCGAGCGGTACAGCACGCCGGCGCTGCCGCCGTCGAGGGGGTGGACACAATCGATCTCCGGCCAGCGCCACGAGAGACCGTACCGGCCCAGGTTGAAGTTGCTAAGGAACTGCGAGCCGACGGCCATCGGGTGGATGGCCGAGCAGTGGTCGTGCAGCAGGCCGGGGATGATGGCTTCGCTGCTGCGGCTGCCACCGCCGACTTCGTCGGCCGCCTCGAGCACGGTGACCTGCACGCCTTCGGCGGCCAGGGAGAGGGCGGCGGCGAGCCCGTTGGGCCCGCCGCCTACCACCACTGCGGTGCTCATGCCAGCGCTCCGTGACCGCGCTCCTGATCTTTGCGGACCTCATCTTCGCGGACAGCCGGCTTCGTGCCGCTCAGCGACCAGCTCACCTGAGTCGGGATGGGGCCGTTAGGCAGCCAGGGCTGCTCGGCGACCGCATCGGCCACCTTCCAGGTGCCACGCTCGATCACCCCGAGTGCGGCGTCGATCAACTGGTAGTGCTGGACGCCGCTGCCAAAGGCTTCCGACTCCACCCAGGCGATGACGCACTCGCCCGGCTCGAAGGCGGCTTCGCGCTGCACGGCCCGGATCATGTCTGCGTCGTGTAGGTGGCCGTCGCCGAAGTTGAAGCCGATCAGCGAGTTGCAGACGAACTCGCCCTCCCGGACCGTCCGGACGTCGATGTCGGGTAGGTGGATCAACAGCAGCGAGTACAGACCGCGAGCCTGGCTGTGCATGCTTCGCCACGCTGTCGTCTTCTGCAGGGTGATCTCAGCCCACTTCGGCTCATAGCCGGCAGCGATGAACTGGTCGATCTGGTTGGACGCCGAGCGGGTGACCTTGTTCAGCTTCTGCTCGGTCCCGGGCGCGAAGGTCCACAACGCCGAGGCCCAGTTGCCCGCGTACTGCCGCATCGCAGGCAGGAAGGACACCTTGTCCGGCCGCAGATTGCCCAGGGACGGGTAGAACAGCAGCGCGGCGGCGATGATGAGGGCCAGCCAGGGCGGCGTCATGTTCCACGGGGCGTATCCGTTCCAGTTCGGGAAGCCGAGGAAAAGGAAGATCGTGGTGTAGGCGAAGACCACGTTCCATTCCAGCGGCACCGCAAGCGGGAAGGTCGAGATGATGAACAGGTGGAAGCCCACCATGAACAGCGCCGCCACCAGCGTCACCCACTTGTTGGTGGAGAAGAACAGGACCAGCGGAGCGATGATCTCGACGGTGGTGCCGTTGACGTGTGCCATGAAGTCCGCCAGCCGCGACGGCCGCATGTCGCGCGGGAATTCGCGGTAGTGGGCCCGTCGCATCCATTTGGGCGCGAATATCGTATTGCTGACCATCGGCGGAATGACGTTGGAGAAGTGCTTACCGAACTTCGACCAGCCGGCACCGACCCAAACCACCACGATCACCAACTTCAGCGCGATGATCATGTTGACGAACGGGAACACGGCGAAGATGACCAGGACCGGCAAGTACTGCTCGCCGCGGGCGGCCAGGAAAATGGTCTTGTCCCGCAGACCGATCAGCATCAGCAGCGCGATCGGCGCGATCAGCAGGGCCGGGTTTACCAGACCGGACGTGTTGTCCGGCACCGCCTTCGAGAGCGAGTCGCTGTACACGCCCCGTGACAGCAGCGGGACGGCCACGCTTACCAGCAGTGCCAGGTAGAGCGCGATGTCGAACCAGGTGCGCCGGTCACCCTTGGTGAACGGCACCCACTTCCATGGGCGCAGCCGGATGGTGCCCGGTCGGGCCCAGAATAGGATGCCGCCGGTCATCGGCTTGACCTTGCCGGCCAACGGCCCCCAGGAGCCGGCCACACCGATGGCCTCGAGGAGCACGGTCCACAGGATGACCTTCTGGTAGACGATCGGCTGGTTCCACCATTGCGTCACATGCCAGAAGGCGGGCAGCCCCGACGTCAACGTCGCGACTGTGATGCCACCGATCGCGAAAAACACAACCAGCTTCACGATGTAAATGGTGTGAATCATCCTCGCTGAGCCGAAGCCGTTTTCGGCCCAATCGGCGCCGAGGATCCGCATCCGCTCCATCAGCGGTTTCTTCAGGAAGGTGTCCGGGTCGACTGCGGGGAGATCCGGTTTTGTGAATCCCATTGTCTTCGCTCCTTCTGACCTTTGTTTGCCAAGAGTGGCGACAACATTAGGGTCCGCGCGTGGTGTGACACAGTCAAGGATCAACAAAACTGCGCGGTGGTGTTATCGCCGGACGACAACCGGGTCTAACGTCGTAGATGTGAAGAAACCGCCTCTTGACAGCGATGTTGGGGTGAACGGTTACGTCGCCGAAGTCGCCGGTCGATTGCACGGACGGTTGGTCGACGTGTCCTCGGAGCTTCGTCGCTCCCTCGAGGAGCAGATCCCCGAACTGCGCGGCGATCCAGCGCTTGTGGAGTTGCTCGGGACCAGTGTCGAGGGCAACGTGGACACTCTCTTGCACGCGCTGCGCTACGACATCCCAGTCGAACGCGTCGAGGCCCCCACCGCCGCGTTGGAGTACGCCCGCCGATTGGCGCAGCATGGGGTGCCCGTCAACGCGCTGGTGCGCGCCTATCGGCTCGGTCAGCGCCAGGTGAATGAGGTGGTTTTCGCCGAATTGCGCACGATCGATATCCCGGAACCGATGAGGGTGGAGGTGATCGAGGCGATCACCGCCACGATGTTCGGGTATATCGACTGGATGTCGCAGCAAGTCGTCGCCGTCTACGAAGACGAACGCGAACGCTGGCTGGAGAACCAGAACAGTCTTCGCGCCCTGCGGGTGCGTGAGGTTCTGGCCGCGAACAAGGCCATCGATGTCGATGCGGCAACCACGTCGATCCGTTATCCGCTGCGGTGGCACCATCTCGGGCTCATCATGTGGTACCCGGACCTGGGCACCGAAGGCGATGACCTCGCCAGGCTGCAACGGTTTGTTCGCGAACTGGGCGAAGCCGCCGGTGCCGGTGCCGGCCCGCTGTTCGTTGCCGCCGATCGAAGCTGTGGGTGGGGGTGGCTGCCGTATCGCGCCGCGGTGACCGATGCCGTGGAGAAGGTCCGCGGATTCGCGCTGACCCGCCCGGATTCGCCGAGTGTGGCAATCGGGACGGTGGCAGGTGGCATCGAAGGCTTTCGCCGCTCACACCGGGAGGCGGCGGAGGCCCGTGGCGTCGCGATCGTCAGGGAGCGGCGCGGATCGACGGTGATCGCCGCCAGTGATCCGGGGTTGTCGGTGGTGGCGCGTCTTGGTGGCGACGTGGTCGGCACCCGCGAGTGGGTGGCCGCCGTTCTTGGCGACCTTGCCGGGGACAACGAGAACGACGCGCGGCTGCGTGAGACGTTGCGGATGTATCTGGCTTGCGGCTCCAGCTACAAGGTGGCCGCCGAGGAACTCAACATGCACTTCAACTCGGTGAAGTATCGCGTGGGCCGAGCCGTCGCCCGGCGCGGCCGTGAGATCGGCAGCGACCGGCTTGAAGTAGAACTCGCGCTGCTCGCGTGTCACTGGTACGGCCCCGCGGTTCTGCAGCCGAAATGAGCGGGCCCGCACCTGCTGGTGCGGGCCCGGTTGGGTGGTTGCGGGGCAGGCGTCACGCCATGGCGGGAACGGCGAGACGCGGGAATGCGGTGCGCCGCGGGAAGTTGGCCGCAATGCGCTCCTGGGTGCTGGTCCGCGTCTGGCCGGTGAGAACGTGGACAGCGGTGATGATCGCCGGGACGAGCACGGGGAACAAGACGAGAACAAGCATTGCGGCGATGGCTAAGTACGTCATGATTTGCTCACTTTTCTCCGCGAGGCGGAACAGTTGGGATAGGTTGTGGCACTCGGGTAATTCGAGCTTCGGCGTCGAACTCGAGATCAGCTGGCTTGCTGAAGCGCGGCGCTGCGCATGCCAGGAAATGTAGTGGCGCCACCGCAGCGCAGGAATGTCGCCAATCAATCAAGTTCCGACGCGTTGTTGTCTTCAGGCGACAAAGCCGCCGCGGCTGTGGGCGCATCGAGCGGATGTGTGCGCTATACCTGTGAAGGCG
>DATIOT010000442.1:0-7782 GCA_035472875.1 Mycobacterium sp. | reverse complement strand
GAGCTCAAGCCGGTGTTCAGGCCCAACGGCACGGTGACGGCGGGCAATGCTTGTCCGCTCAACGACGGCGCCGCCGCGTTGGTGATCACCAGCGATACGAAAGCCAAGGAACTGGGCCTGACACCGCTGGCCCGCATTGTGTCCACCGGAGTCAGCGGCCTCTCCCCGGAAATCATGGGCCTGGGCCCGATCGAAGCATCCAAGAAGGCGCTGGAACGAGCCGGGATGTCCGTGAGCGACATCGACCTAGTCGAGATCAACGAGGCCTTCGCGGTGCAGGTGCTGGGCTCGGCCCGCGAATTGGGCATCGACGAAGACAAGCTGAACGTGTCCGGCGGCGCGATCGCGCTGGGCCACCCGTTCGGCATGACCGGCGCACGCATCGCGACCACGCTGCTGAACAACCTCCAGACGCACGACAACACATTCGGTCTGGAAACCATGTGTGTTGGCGGCGGCCAGGGTATGGCGATGGTGATCGAGCGGCTCAGTTAGTCCGGACCCCGCCATCACCGCACGGCCGATGCCGCGAACGCCGCTCAGCACATGAAAAAACCGGCACGCCAGTCGGCGTGCCGGTTTTCCGTCAAGCGCGCTAATCGTTCTGTAGGTAACTGAGCAGACGCAGGATCTCGATGTACAGCCAGACCAGGGTTACGGTCAGGCCCAGAGCGATACCCCACGCCGCTTTCTCAGGCGCTCCTGCGCGGATCATCTGGTCGGCCGCATCGAAGTCGATGAGGAAGCTGAACGCCGCGATGCCGATGCACACCAGCGAGAAGATGATCGCGACCGGTCCGCCGCTGCGCAGACCCAGGCCCGTACCGCCGCCGACGTGGAACATCGCGAGCACGAAGTTGCCGACCATCAGGGCCAGCACACCGAACATCGCGGCGACCAGCATCCGGGTGAACTTGGGCGTGACCCGGATGGCCCCGGTCTTGTAGACGACGAGCATGCCGAAGAACACACCGAAGGTGCCCAGGACGGCCTCGCCGATCAGCGCACCGGCATTGGCGGATGACACCTGGAAGTTGGCGAAGACGAACGAGACGGCACCGAGGAACAATCCCTCCAGGACCGCATAGCCGAGCACGATCGCCGGGCTGTCCTGCTTGCGCCCAAAGGTCGCCACCAGCACTAGCCCCAAGCCGCCCAGCGCGCCGATCAGGGTCAGCGGCATCGCTAGCGCGTGATTGGACTCCACCAGGAAGTAGGACACAATCGCCGCGGCCGTCAAGACGGCCAGCGTGATGCCCGTCTTGGTGACGACGTCGTCGATGGTCACCGGACGGGATACCTTGGCCTCCTGGTAGGGAGCCACGTAGGGGTCAGCTTGGTAATACCCCTGCTGCACCTGGGCCGCGCCAGTCCCGAATTGCGCGTATCCGCCCCTCTGTTTAGGCAGCGAACGAAATACCGGGTTACTTGTCTCCCGCACTGTCGGATCCTCTCTTATGACTGTGACTTGGAGCTGTACGAACACCTGCTCAACGATCAGTAACGCGCCCGGGTTCCCAGCGGAGCTGGGGTTTTCTCGGTAGTTCGGGCTCGGACGTTGTCGTCCGGTTAAACATAAACCTTACCCGCGGGTACTGCCGAGCCACGGACGATCTAGATTGCTGGTCAAGGCCCCGGCAGTCTTCCAGGCAGCCATTCTGGGGACGGATTCCGGCGAGGGGAGACTAGGGCGTGACTGGGGCCGTGACTGGGGAATCCGATGAGGTCCTGACCCACACTGACGGTGACGTCGGCTTTATCACGCTAAACCGCCCCAAGGCGATCAACTCGCTGACCCAAACGATGGTGGACCTGCTGAGCACCGTACTGATCCGGTGGGAACGCGACGAAGCGGTGCGCGCCGTGGTGTTATCCGGCGCGGGGGAACGCGGATTATGCGCCGGCGGCGATGTGGTTGCGGTCTACCAGAGTGCGCGCAAGGACGGTGTCGAGGCGCGGCGGTTCTGGCGCGACGAGTATCTGCTGAACGGCCAGGTCGGCCGGTTCGCCAAACCGTATGTGTCGTTGATGGACGGCATCGTGATGGGCGGCGGCGTCGGCGTCAGTGCACACGCAAACATCCGGGTGGTGACCGAAACCTCCAAGATCGCGATGCCCGAGGTCGGCATCGGGTTCATCCCTGACGTCGGCGGGGCATTTCTGCTGTCCCGGGCGCCAGGCGCGCTGGGCCTGCACGCCGCCCTCACTGGAGCGCCGTTTTCTGGAGCCGACGCCATCGCAATGGGATTCGCCGACCACTACGTGCAGCACAGCGAACTCGACAAATTCACTGCAGCGATCGTGTCGGACGGCGTCCAGAGCGCATTGGCCCGCTATGCCATCGAACCTCCACCGAGTGCCTTTGCCGCACAACGTGACTGGATCGATGAGTGCTTTGCGGGTGACACCGTCGAAGACATCGTCGCCGCACTGCGCGGGCACCGGGGTGCCGCAGCCGGAGCTGCAGACGACGCCGCCAACCTGATTGCCAGTCGCTCCCCTATCGCGGTGTCGGTGGCATTGGAGGCGGTGCGTCGCGCCGCCAAGCTGGAAACGCTGGAAGATGTTCTAATCCAGGACTATCGGGTGTCGTCCGCGTCGGTGCGCTCACACGACCTGGTGGAGGGCATCCGTGCGCAGATTATCGACAAAGATCGCAATCCGAAGTGGTCGCCGGCGACGCTGGCCGCAGTCACCGCGGCTGACATCGACGCGTATTTCGCGCCGGTCGACGACGACTTGAGTTTCTAGAAAGGCGGTTTGGTGACCGAGACGACGTACGAAACTATCCTGGTCGAGCGCGATCAGCGGGTCGGGATCATCACGTTGAACCGGCCCAAGGCCCTCAACGCGCTCAACAGCCAGGTGATGAACGAAGTTACCAGTGCGGCAACCGAATTGGATAACGATCCCGGTATCGGGGCGATCATCATCACCGGTTCAGCCAAGGCATTCGCCGCCGGTGCCGATATCAAAGAAATGGCCGACTTGACGTTTGCCGACGCGTTCGGCGCCGACTTCTTCGCCACTTGGGGCAAGTTGGCCGCCGTCCGCACCCCGATGATCGCCGCAGTGGCCGGACACGCACTTGGCGGAGGATGCGAACTCGCGATGATGTGCGATCTGCTGATCGCGGCCGACACTGCGAAGTTCGGACAGCCAGAAATCAAACTCGGCGTGCTACCGGGCATGGGCGGTTCGCAGCGTCTCACCCGCGCCATCGGAAAGGCCAAGGCCATGGACCTGATCCTGACCGGGCGCACCATCGACGCCGCGGAAGCCGAAAGAAGTGGCCTGGTTTCGCGAGTGGTGCCCGCCGACGACTTGCTGACCGAGGCAAAGGCCGTCGCCACCACCATTTCGCAGATGTCGCGCTCAGCTGCCAGGATGGCCAAAGAAGCCGTCAACCGGGCTTTCGAATCCACCCTGTCCGAAGGACTTCTCTACGAACGCCGGCTTTTCCATTCGGCCTTCGCGACGCAAGACCAGTCCGAGGGAATGGCGGCATTCATCGAGAAGCGCGCCCCCAACTTCACCCACCGTTAGAGTGCTCGGATGAGCGAACCGGGTTCTGTGACGAACACTCACGTCAGCGACGAGTCAGCTGCCCAGCCCGAAGAGTCCGCCGGCTCCGAGGCCATCCCCGAAGCTCCCCCCGCCCCCGAGCCCCAGGTCGGCCGCCGCCCGTGGTGGGCTCGCCACTACACTTTCACCGGCACCGCAGTTGGCTTGCTTTTCATATGGTTCTCCATGACGCCGTCGCTATTGCCGCGCGGTGCGTTGTTCCAAGGGCTGGTCAGCGGCTTCTCTGGTGCCATCGGCTATGGCCTGGGCGTCTTCAGTGTCTGGCTAGTCCGTTACATGTGTTCGAGGGATTCCAGCCCGCCGCCGCCACCTTGGGCTTGGAAGGTGCTCATCCCGATCGGCGTGGTCGGCATGGTCGGCATGGCGATCTGGTTTCACATCTGGCAAGACGACGTGCGCGACCTGATGGGAGTCGAGCACCTGGAATGGTACGACTACCCGGAGGCCGCGATCCTGTCGCTCGTGGCGCTCTTCGCACTGGTGGAAATCGGCCAGTTGATCCGACGGCTGACCATCTATCTGGTCGGGCAGGTCGATCGGATCGCACCGTTCCGCGTCTCGGCGACCATCGTTGTAGTCCTGCTCGTAACGCTGACGATCACGCTGCTCAACGGCGTCGTCATCAAGTTCACGATGAACAAATTGAACAACACCTTCAACTCGGTGAACGAGGAGGGGAAGGCCGAAACCGAGGCGCCGAAATCCCGGCTGCGATCGGGTGGCCCGGAGTCGCTGGTGAAGTGGGAGACGCTGGGCCATCAGGGCCGCATCTTCGTCCAGGCCGGTCCGAGCGTCGCCAAACTCACTGCTTTCAACGGCGCTCCGGCCACCGAGCCAATCCGGGCCTACGCCGGACTGAACTCCGCGGACGGCATCAGGGCGACCGCGGAATTGGCGGCGGCTGAACTGGAACGCACCGGCGGACTGCAACGCGCCGTCGTCGCGGTCGCCACCACCACCGGCACCGGCTGGATCAACGAGGCCGAGGCCGACGCGCTGGAGTACATGTACAACGGCAACACCGCGATCGTGAGCATGCAGTATTCGTTCTTGCCCAGCTGGCTGTCCTTCCTGGTGGACAAGGAAAACGCCCGGCGCGCCGGCCAGGCGCTGTTCGAGGCGGTCGACAGACGGGTCAGGCAGCTGCCCGAAGGGCAGCGCCCGAAGCTCGTCGTTTTCGGCGAGAGCCTGGGATCGTTCGGCGGCGAGGCGCCGTTCATGAGCCTCAACAACATCCTGGCCCGCACCGACGGCGCGCTGTTCAGCGGGCCGACGTTCAACAACACTGTCTGGCTCCAGCTGACGGCGACCCGCGATCCCGGTTCTCCGCAGTGGCTGCCCATCTATGACGACGGCCAAAACGTCCGGTTCGTCGCTCGCCCAAGCGATCTGCAGCGCCCAGCCGCACCTTGGGGTCACCCGCGGGTGGTTTATCTGCAGCACGCTTCCGATCCGATCGCGTGGTGGACTCCCGACCTATTGTTCAAGAGCCCGGCGTGGCTGCGTGAAAAGCGGGGCTACGACGTGCTGCCGCAGACGCATTGGATCCCGGTGGTGACGTTCCTGCAGGTCTCGGCCGACATGGCGGTGGCCGTGGACGTGCCGGACGGGCATGGCCACCACTACGTCGCCGACGTCGCCAACGGCTGGGCCGAGGTGCTGTCGCCGCCCGACTGGACACCGGAGAAGACCGCCAAGCTGCGGCCGCTGCTGCACGGCGACGCCACCATCAGCGGCTCCAGCGGCTCCAGCGGTTAGCTAGATCCAGCGGCGACCGGTCGTACCGACCTCCACCGACACTCCAAGACGTGGGTCGACCGATCCACCGGCTAGCTCTGCCAGCACACCGGCACCCGCCAGCGCGTGGTAGCCACCGATGACGTCAGTGGCGCGGTGCAGGCCAATGTCCAGCAGCGCCGCAGCCGCGAGGCTGGAGGTATAGCCCTCCGAGCACACGATCACCCACTCGACGTCGTCGCCGACGGCCTCCGGTAGCCGGGCGTCGCTGGTCGGGTCGCAGCGCCATTCCAGGACGTTGCGTTCGATCACCAGTGCGCCCGGAATCTCACCCTCGCGGAATCTCTGCGCCTGCGGCCGGATGTCGACGAGCACCGCCCCACGTCGCACCGCATCGGGCACCTCGGCGGCGGGAAGGCGGCGGTACCGGCGCCGCGCGGATCTCAACACAACGTCGATGCGGCTCATCACAGTCCTTCCGGCTGATCGGTCAATTCGGTGCGCTGGCGGCGTAATCTGTTCCGGTCGGTGATCTCGTAGTACGACATCGCAGTCAGCGGCGGCGAGTAGGCATGCACGCTCAGCGTCGGCTCCGCCGGCCCCTTGATTGTGCTTGCCGGCCCCGGGACAGGCCCTGTAACAGCCCTGGGTGCCCACACCACGTCGTGCACCCAGCCCAGCGGGAACCCGGCCTGATCGCCTGCGTCGAGCCGACGGCGCCGCAATCCCCTACCGTCCCAACGGAATTCGTTGAGCGACCCGGACAGCACAGTTAGCGCGCCCAGGGAGCCGCCGTGGTCGTGCAATTGGGTGGCTCGACCCGGAACCCAGCTGATCAGCCAGACGTCCAGTTCGTCGTCGCCGTGGATGCGGGTGAACCACCGCTCAGCCTCCGGTACACCGCCCTCGGGCAACAGGTGGCCGCAGCGTCCGCTGAGCACATCGTCGGCGGCCTGGTCGGTGGCGTGCAGAAGGTCGGGCACCCGCAGCCGGGTGGGACCTGAGGATGGGCACGCCACGGTCTGTGGGCGCAACGCAAAGGATGTGGCAACCGGCAGAGACATTGGGGAATGCTCCAGGGAGAACGGATGAGGACAAGCGGCGGCGTGTTAGGGCCGACAACACTCGCAAAATCCGAAGCGCTCCATCACGGCAGCCAGTGTTGCATAGATTGACATCGTGCGCTGGTGTAGTCATCGGCCCCTGCTGTGGGGCACGGTCGTTGTGACGACCGGTTTGTTGGCCGTTACGGGGTGCTCGCATGGCACCCACACCGGGACAACGACATCTTCATCGGCACGACCGTCAGGCATCCCCCGCGGCCCGACTTCTGCGCCGCCAGGTGCCATCGGGCTCTCCCCCGCCGGTGTCACGACGAGGGTCGATGTCGCGGCGGATTCGACCGAGGATGAGTACTACCAGGCCTGTCACGCCGCAAAAGTGTGGATGGACGCCCAACCCAAGACCGGTCAGTCGCTGTTCGAGCCGTATCTGGCGATGGTTCAGGCGTCGCCGTCAGGTAGCGCGGGCAGCTGGAATGCCCGGTGGGCGGAGCTGACCCTCGCGCGGCAGGCGGCCTTGATCACCGCCGTGCGCGCCGCCGCCAACAACGAATGTGAGTAGCGCTGGGGCTAAGAGTTCGACCCCCTGCGCAATTGCGATCACGGGTGAAAAAAGTGCCGGACAGGCCCGGTGAAGGTCCGTTCCGCCGCGCAAAATGAAAAGATGCCTGGCGAAGTTGTCGCGCGTCGATCATCACCGGGACGGGTGGCACTGGCCCTCGGCAGCGGCGGCGCGCGCGGCTACGCCCATATCGGGGTGATCGAGGCGCTGCGGGCACGCGGCTACGACATCGTGGGCATCGCCGGCTCATCGATGGGTGCGATGGTCGGCGGTCTGCAAGCGGCCGGACGCCTCGACGAGTTCGCCGACTGGGCGAAGTCTCTAACGCAGCGCACGATTCTGCGGCTGCTGGACCCGTCCGTCAGCGCGGCAGGAGTGATGCGAGCCGGGAAGATTCTGGACGCGGTGCGCGACATGCTTGGCCCGGTCACCATCGAGGAACTACCTATCCCCTACACCGCGGTGGCGACCGATCTGTTGGCCGGCAAGTCGGTGTGGTTTCAGCGCGGCCCCCTCGACGAGGCGATCCGGGCGTCCATAGCGATTCCGGGGGTGATCGCCCCGCATGAAGTCGACGGTCGCCTGCTCGCCGACGGCGGCATCCTGGATCCGCTGCCGATGGCCCCGATCGCCGCAGTCAACGCCGACCTGACCATCGCGGTGAGCCTCAGCGGCAGCGAGGTCATCGCCAACCGCGACGCGGAGCCTGGTGTCACCGTCGAGTGGTTGAACCGTATGGTGCGTAGCACCTCTGCGCTGCTGGACACCAGCGCCGCCCGGTCGCTGCTCGACCGGCCGACGGCGCGAGCCGTGCTGAGCCGATTCGGCGCGGATAGC
>DATIOT010000441.1:0-11423 GCA_035472875.1 Mycobacterium sp. | reverse complement strand
TCGGCGCCGATCTTCGACAACCCGCCGATCAGCCGCTGTACGGCCCACAGCAGTACCTTCATCTCCATCTCGGAGCGCGAACCGGCCTCCGACAAGTCGCCGACCACGCGAGGGGCCGCGAACGGGAACAGCAGCGTTGGGGTCTGCGCGTCCTTGATGTGAATCGACTGTGGCCCAAGGCTTTCGGTCTGCTCGGTGCCGACCCATTCGACCAGCGCGTCGATATCGGAGTAGGACGCCATGTTTGCGGCGACCACCCACAGCGCCGCGCCGTAGCGGGCGTGGTCGCGGTACAACGTGCGGTAGAACGCCAGCCGTTCCTCGTCGAGCTTCGATGTCGTCGCGATGACGATGGCACCGCCGTCGAGCAGTCGCGCCATCACCGACGCCGCGATCGAGCCCTTCGAAGCGCCTGTCACCACGGCGATTTCACCGCTGTAGGGGCCTGCTTCCGGGTTCTCGGCGCCGGCGGCGATCCGGCCGTACAACGACGCGTGGATCTGACGGCCCGCGGCCAGCGACTTGCCCTGCCACCAGGTGGCCTGGGTGGCGACGACGTGGCCGGCGCCCTCGAACCGCTCCGACAGCCGCATCCAGTCGGCGTCGATGTCGCCCTCGTCGGCCAGCCACAGCTTGACCAAGTCCTCGCGGGCGCTGGCCCACCGGTCGTCGAACAGGACGGCCTTCTTGGCGTCGAACACCGGCGCCACCAAACGCGGCCAGTCCGGACCCAGTTCGGAGGTGACCAAGTCGATGAGTTCGGCATCGGTGGCCGCCGGCAGCGCGCTCACCGGGTCGTCCAGACCCAACTGACCCAGCACCAGGCGGGCCGCCGAGGCGAGCACACCGTCGCGACCGGTGATCTGATCGGTGAATTCGCTCAGCGCGGCCGCGTCGATGGTCGCACCGCCACCGCCGCCCGCAGAGGGCAGTGCCACCGAGATGCCGCGGCGTGCGGCAACCGAAGCGACCGCAGCGTCGATGACTCTGTCGACCGAGCCAGCGTCGGCCAACGCACCCTCGTGCAGATGGGCCATGCCGCCGCCACGAACACTGGTCCCCTCGCGGGTTCCCAGCGCGACTTCGACCGTGACGTGCTTGGCCCAACCGTCGCCGAGCTCCCAGGTCTTCTTGACCCGCTCGGCGATGGCAGCGGGCCGCTTGCCCGAGGGCCCGAGAACCGTCCGCAGCTGATCGTTGATCGCGTCGGAAAGCACTGGGCCGTAAGGCTTGTACGTGCGCGCCAGCTTGGTCACCTGCGACCGCAGTCCGGCCAGGTCGGCCTCGGCGGCACCGTCGATGGCGCCCAGGTTCAACTCCGAACCCAGGTCCACCAGCAGCTGGTTGCGCCGAGACGACGCGCCGTCGGTGATCGACTCGATGGAGTCCAGCTCCTCGATCTGGTCGATGCGCATCTTGGCCGACAGTGCGATCAGCGCCAAGGTCGCATCGGCGGCATCGAACACGATGTCGTCCGGGCGAGCCGCACCCGAGGGCGCGGCCGGCGCGGGCGTCGGCACGGCCTCGACACTGGGTGCGGCCTCCGCCGCGGCCGACTCGGGCGGCGCGGGCTGCTCGTCTTCGGGCTCCGGCTCGGGATCGGTGTCGTTGGCGAACAGCACCGCGGCGTCGCGCTCGGCGTTGAGCACTTCCACTGTGCTGTGCGCGTATTCGGGCAGCTTGAGGGTGTTGGTGGCCAGCCCGGTGACGGTCGGCGACGCCTTAACGCCAATCTCGACGAACCGCTCCACACCCAGACCACCCGCGGCCTCTTCGGTGAAGAGCAGATCCTGCGTCTCGATCCAGCGCACCGGGCTGGCGAACTGCCAGGCCAGCAGCTCGATGAAGACCGTGCGCGCCATCTCGCCCGGGCGTTCGCGGCGCCAGGTGTCGTAGTCGGCCAGGATCTCGTCGAGCGGCTCGGCGGGGACCAGATCCCGGATCTCCTGGATGAAGTCGCGATCCAGCGTGAACGGCCGCGGTACCAGGTTGGGGATGTAGCGCCCGATGACCAGATCGGGATCCGCATCGCGCGGCATGACCCGCTCCAGCGAGCGGCGGAAATCGGCCACACCGACCCGCAACACCCGCGAGTGGAACGGCACGTCGATGCCGGGCACCAGGATGAACGAGCGCCGGCCGCCGGTGAGCTCGCGGCGACGCTCCACTTCGGCTTCCAGCGCTTCCAGACCGCGAACCGTGCCGGCGATCGCATACTGCGAGCCGCGCAGGTTGAAGTTCACGATCTCCAGGAATTCTCCTGTACGCTCGGCAATTTCGGCGACGAACGCCGTAACCTCGTCGTCGGGCAGGTCGATCTGCGAGGGCCGGATGGCCGCCAACCGGTAATTGGAGCGACCCAACTCGTCGCGCGGCACGATGTCGTGCATCTTCGAGCCGCGGTGAAACACCATCTCCAGCAAGGCTTCCAGCTCGTAGATGCCGGTCACGCAGGCCAGCGCGGTGTACTCCCCGACCGAGTGGCCGCACGCGATAGCACCTTCGACGAAGGCGCCCTGCTCGCGCATCTCGGCGACCTGCGCAGCGGCCACCGTCGCCATCGCGACCTGGGTGAACTGCGTCAGGTAGAGAACGCCCTCGGGGTGGTAGTAGTGCACGCCGCTGGCGATGATGCTGGTCGGGTTGTCGCGCACCACATGCAGCACCGAGAAGCCCAACGCGTCGCGGGTGAACTTGTCGGCGCTGTCCCAGACCTTGCGTGCCGCCTTGGACCGGGCCCGGACTTCCATGCCCATGCCCTTGTGCTGGATGCCCTGGCCGGGGAATGCGTAGACCGTCTTGGGCGCGGCCAGCCGCGCGGTAGCCGACATCACCAGATCTGATCCGATGCGGGCAGCCACTTCCAAAACCTCTGCGCCCTGGTCGATCCCGACGCGGTCGACACGGAAGTCGACTTCGTCGCCCGGACGCACCATGCCCAGGAATCGCGCGGTCCAGCCGATCAGCCGCGCCGGTGGGCGGGCTTGCCCATCGGTGGCGGTCACCGCGTGCTGCGCGGCGGCCGACAACCACATGCCATGCACGATGGGTGATTCCAGTCCGGCCAGCAGCGCCGCCGCCCGGTCGGTGTGGATCGGGTTGTGGTCCCCGGACACCACCGCGAACGGGCGCATGTCGACCGGTGCGGTGACGGTGACATCACGGCGGCGGCGGCGAGGAGTGTCGGTCGCGTTCTCAGATACCGCACCACCGGCCCGGACCGGGTCGGTGAGTTCGGCGGCACCGGTGCGCCCCAGGATCGCGAACCGCTCCTCGAGGGTGGCCATCACCGTGCCCTTGGCGTCGGCAACCGCCACCGAGACCGGGACCACACGGCCCATATCGGTGTCGGTCGCCGGCGAAGCCGTTGCGGTGACTGTCAATTGGGCCGGGACTCCTGGCAGCTCACCGACCACATGTGCCGCGTGGTCCAGGTGTACCAGGCTCAACAGGCCCTCGACCACCGGGACACCGGCCTCGGTGACCGCGGAGCCGACCGTCGCGAAAACCGCGGGCCAGCAAGGACCGACCAGCGCGTCGGGCACGGTGGTGAGGCTGGGCGCCAGCGGCTCACCGAAGGTGGCCGTGACCCCGGTGTGGTCGGCGACCCGCTCGGGATCCCAGTCCACCGTCACGGTGGCTGTCCCGTCGGTGACCCCAGGTAGGAAGTCCGGCCCGTCGACACCGGCGGCAATCGCCAGCACCGCGCGCATGGCGGTGGTGGCGTCTTCGGTGGAGACCACCGGAATACCGCCATCCACGGTGTTGGCGTGCAAGGTGAATGGAATATCTACCCAGACGCTGGACACCGGCACGCTGAGAACGACTTGCTCACTGCCGGCCTGCGCGCTGTCATCGGACTTCACCTGCAACCGAGCGCCGGTTGATGAGTGTGTGGCACGGAGGCTTTCGGGCCCATCGTGCACCAACCAATCGGCCGGATCGGCGATTCGATGAACCGGGTTGGTGGTGGTGCGGCCGGCCCATACCACGTCCGGGGCGTCGAGCACGACGGCCAGTGGCCCGGTCACATCGGGGCGGCCCAGCCTGCGCGACCTGACCGCTTTCGGCTCCGCTCCGGCACCCAGCAACTCGTCGATGGCGGCCTGCTCGAAGCGATCCAGCAATTCACCGACAGGTTCGTCCATCCGGGTGATGCCGGCGACCGACGCGGTGCCGGGGATGATGCACACCTGATCGGCGTCGTAGCGGGCGTCGTGCGCTTGCCACAGCGAGTCACTCCGCCACCAGCGCCGGACGTCCTTGTCGATGACCGGCACGAAGTTGACCGGCTTGCCCAGCGTCTTGCACAGCGTGACGAAGAACGGCACATCGGTCGGATGCAGCTGCACGGTTTCGGCGTCAGGGTAGTGCGCAAGCAAGGTGGCGATGGCCTCGTCGGGATTCTCCAGCAGCCGTACGCCTTGCTCATCCGCGCCGTCGAATAGCGTCTCGATCCGGCCGTGGTCCTGCGGGTGCAACCGCGCCTCGGCGCGCTGCAGCATCTGCTGGAACCGGTCGCGCCAGGTGTCGGCCAGCCAGGGGCTGCCCGGCCAGGCGGTGTCGGCGGTCGAGTCGCCCGCGCCGATGGTCAGCTCGACGTAGCGCTGCAACCACTGCAGGTAGGTCATCTCTTTGACATCGCCGAAGTACGGCTTGGCGGTGTTGGCCATCGCCGCAATGATTTCGTCGCGACGCTCTGCCACGGCCTCGGCGTCGCCGGCGACCTCGTCGAGCAGCCGGCCGCAACGTGAGGCGGTGTTGTCGATCTCGTGGATGTCCGCACCAAGCTGGCTGCGGCTGGAAGCCATGCCGCCCTGGGCTTTTCCGGCACTGATCCACTGATCGGTGCCACGCGTTTCGACCAGCATGCGCTTGACCGACGGCGACGTGGTGGACTCCTTGGTCGCCATCGCCGCGGTGCCGACCAAGATGCCGTCGATCGGCATCAACGGGAAGCCGTACGCCTGTGCCCAGCGCCCGGACAGGTAGTCGGCTGCCCGCTCGGGCGTGCCGATGCCACCGCCGACGCAGACGGTGATGTTGGGGCGCGATCGCAACTCCGAGTAGGTCGCCAGCAGCAAGTCGTCGAGGTCTTCCCAGGAATGGTGGCCGCCGGCGCGCCCGCCCTCGACGTGCATGATCACCGGCTGGGTGGGTACCTCGGTCGCGATGCGGATGACCGAGCGGATCTGCTCGATGGTGCCTGGCTTGAACACGACTTGGCTGATGCCGACATCGTTGAGCTCGTTGATCAGCTCGACGGCTTCCTCGAGATCCGGGATACCGGCGCTGATCACCAAACCGTCGATCGCCGCACCGGACTGACGGGCCTTCTGCACCAGGCGCTTGCCACCAACCTGAAGCTTCCACAGGTACGGGTCGAGGAACAGCGCATTGAACTGGTAGGTGCGGCCGGGCTCGAGCAGCCCGGACAGCTCCTCGATCCGGTCGGCGAAGATTTCTTCGGTGACCTGCCCGCCGCCGGCCAGCTCGGCCCAATGGCCTGCGTTGGCCGCAGCGGCGACGATCTTGGCGTCGACGGTGGTCGGGGTCATGCCGGCCAGCAGGATCGGCGACCGCCCGGTCAGCCGGGTGAACTTCGTCGACAGCTTGACCCTGCCGTCGGGAAGGCGGACGACGGTGGGCGCGTAGCTCGACCAGGCCCGGGCCACCTCGGGGACGGCCCCGACGGTAAAGAGGTTGCGCTGACCGCCGCGGGTTGCCGCCGGCACGATGCCGACACCGAGGCCCCGGATCACCGGCGCGGTCAGCCGGGTCAGGATATCGCCGGGACCCAGGTCAAGGATCCAGCGCGCACCGGCCTCATGTACCCGGGTGATTTCGTCCACCCAGTCGACTCCGCGCACCAGGATGGCCTCGGTCAGCTCCCGCGCCGACGCCACATCGAGGCCAACCTTCTCAGCCCAGGTACCGACGATGTCGATGCCGTCGGCTAGCCGCGGCGTGTGGAAGCCCACCTCCACCCGCACCGGATCGAAGACCGGCGCGAAGACGTCGCCGCCGCGGATCTTGCTCTTGCGGTCGGCCTTTTCTTTCTCGGAGATCTGCAGGCAGTAGAGCTCGAATCGGGACAGCTGCTCGGGGGTGCCGGTGATGACGACCGAACGCCGGCCGTTGCGGATGGATAACACCGGAGGCAGGACGGTGCGAACATCCTGCGCGAACTCGTCGAGCAGTCGGCGAATGCGCTCGGGATCGGCGTTGGTGACCGACACCATCGGCGGACGGTCACCGAGCACGGAAATACCGCGCCGGCGGGCCACCAGCGTCCCGGCCGCACCAATCAGCTGCGCCAAAGCCAGTAGCTCGATGTCGCGCGCGCCCGCGGCCTTGAACGCCTCGACCGCCAGCACACCTTGCGAATGCCCGGCGACAGCCACCGGCGGTGTCGCGACCCAGTCCATGCCCTGTCGGGCCAGGGCACGCCCGGCCGCGATCTGAGTGAGCAGCACGCCGGGTATCGACACCGCGGCCGACGTCAGGTGCTTGTCTGCCGGGACCGGATCTTCGGCCGCCAGCGCACGTACCCACTGGAGCGGCTCGAAACCGATCGGACGCACCACGACCAGCTCTTTCGTCACCGGTTCGAGCAGCAGCTCCACCTCACCGACCAGCGTTGACAAGTCGGTTTCGATCCCCGCTGACGACACCAGTTCTTCGAGGGTCTCCAACCAGGCGCTGCCCTGCCCACCGAACGCGACAGCGTACGACTCGCGGGACGTCAGACGGTCGACCAGAGCATGGGTGCTTTGCGGGCCATTCCCGTCGCGTTCAGCGGACACCCGGTCGTGCTCATGGATCGTCACCTTCTATATCTCCCTGTATGCGTCTTTACGTATCGGTTCGTTCGGCCGGTTCGGTGCCGGCATGCGGTGCCTAAACGGTTCCAGTCGATTCCGCGTTGAATCGCAGCCAAGGGCGGACTGCATCGGCAGTACTAAGAGTGTCATAAGAATCAGTGCCCTTTTTGCATGCTGAGCAGTTACTGATGAGTTCTACGCACCGGTAACCGTGTCGTGGGTAACACCCCGTTTAACCGCGGCTGCGGGCGTCCAGAACAAACGTCCTGCATGCAGGTGGTTACGGTTGAGTAGCTATAACTGCGCTGTTCAAGGCAGTTATGTTATCAAATCGTTATGTTAAGAATTCGCGCTGCGGCGGTCGCCAGGCGACGCGTCGACCTGGCCGTCTCCCGACCACCGGCGGCTGCGGCGCCGGACGAACGGCGAACAAGTGTTTGCTGGAGCGCGCGGCGCCGCAGCCTGGAGGGCTAGGCCCACTGCCCGAATTGGGGCTTGAGGATTTCGTTGATGTCCACCCCGACCCCGCCGACGTTGCGTTTATCTATCTCGACCTGGTGCAAATTCGCGGCCGGATGGGCGTACCCCTTGGGGGAGCCCCAGTTGTGCTGCCAGAAGTACGAACCCAAACCGTCGTGCAGCGCCCAGTCGATCGTCTTTGAATTGGCGTAAACGCCTGTCCGCTGGTGCCCGACCACCGACTCCCAGGACCGCAGATAGGGAACTATCTGGTTTTTGTACTGGTCATAGGACGGGTCGTCGTCGATCGACGCGTAGATCGGGGCGCTGGCGGGACCGCCGGCGGCAGCGTGCAACTGCATCCCGCGCTGCGCGTGCTTCAGGCCGGCGCTGGCGCCGCCCAGCCAGTCCGCGGTACTGCCCTTGCCGTACTGATAGCACGACACGATTTTCAGCCCGTTGCTATTGAGGTCACGGGCTTCGGCGACCTGGATCGGCTTGCCTAGCATCCAGTTGCCACCGGGCCGACGATCGGACACGTACCTGATCGATCCGACGGCGCCGGCAGCTCTGATCTGGCTGGCGGAGATCACGCCGGCCGCATAATCCAACAAGGTGCCGAGTGACGCCGATGCCGGCGCGGCGCGCAACGAAGACGCCGCGACGCCCAGGCCTACCAAGGCTGGCGTCGCGGCCGCAAATTTCAGCAGGTCACGTCGCGAAACCGATGGCACAAGCCACAGGGTACGACAAAAACACCAGCCGGCACACTGGCCACGGCAGTAACATCTGTATCACGTTGGCGCAACTCCGGTGTTGGGTCTATCTAGGCCCGAGGCCGGCAGCACGATGACACTGACGGCCTCCAGGCCGCGCCCCGCGGTCTGGATGGCGATTTCGTCGATGAAGTGGGCGGCCGCCGGGTTTATCGATCCCGCCCAGGCCCGGAATCCCTGCACGATGACCGGATCGTGCTCCAACAACGATTGCACGCCCCGCAACGCGCTGACCACGTCGTCTGGCAGCGGGTCGGCCAGCTGCTGATCAATCCAGGTGCGCGCAAGTTCTCGTGCAGCCGTGAGGTCTTCGCCCAAAGCAATGACATCGCCGGCAAGTTTGCGCAATCGGTCGAACAGCTGCTTGCGTCCCGGCGTTTCGGCGAGTTGCTCCAACAGTGTGCTGGCCGCAGGCGGCAGCACCATCTGGCCGAACAGTGCGGGAACCGGCAACTCCCACTTGTCGAACAGGTCGGCATACATCGCGGCAACGGGCGCGGACAACGGGGCGCTGAGCCTCCCGAAGACTCCGATGCTGTCCCGATGAGTGGTGGCCAGCCTGCGCAGGATGTGTTCGTTGACGCCCGCGGCGCCGCACTCGGTGGCGGCGTCGATGGCCGCGATCAATTGATCCAGCCGATCCCGCTGGCGCACCAGCAACGTGCGGTGCTCGTCGAGTAGGTGGGCCAGCGTGGTCTGGCCACCGTCGATCAGCCGCTGAATGTCGTTGATGCCGACGCCAAGGCTTCTCATCAGGTCGATGCGCAACAGGTCGAGGATCTGCTCAACGTCAAAGACCCGATAGCCGTTGCTGAGGTGCTGTGCGCGCAGCAGCCCAATTTTCTCGTAGTGGCGGATACGACCCGAGGCGATCCCCGTCAAGGCCGTGACGTCGCCGATCAGCAACTGCTCAGCCACTCCTTGACCTTACAACTGTCGCAAGGTCTGTACTGAGAAGATGGACCGTGACCAGCTCATCGACCTGACGCGGCGTGCCATGAAGTTGGCACGCGACAAGACGACCGATCTCGCGCCTCGCGAGCACACGGTCGACGCACGCGAGTACACCTCACTCGAGCGACACAGCCGGGACCGCGCCATGCTAATGGCCAGTCCCCAACTGGTCGGCTACGTCTCGGAGCTTCCCGCTCCCGGCGCGTACTGCACCAAGACAGTGATGGGGCGATCCATCCTGCTGACCAGAACATCCGACGGATCGGTCAAAGCGTTCGACAATGTCTGCTTGCACCGGCAGTCGCAGGTGGTGACGGGATGCGGCACCGCCAAGCGGTTCACCTGCCCGTACCACGCATGGACATACGACAACACCGGCAAGCTGGTCGGGCTGCCGGGCCGCGAGGGCTTCCCGGACATGACCGTCAGGTCCGACGGCTTGACCGAGCTTCCGGCCGCCGAATTCGCCGGATTCCTCTGGGTAGCACTAGATCCCGGCGCCACCCTGGACATCGCGGCGCACCTGGGCCCGCTGGCCGACGAGCTCGACTCGTGGGGCATTGGGCAGTGGTCTCCGCTGGGCGAGAAGGTGCTGGACTCCCCAATCAACTGGAAACTGGCGGTCGACACCTTCGCGGAGAACTACCATTTCGCCACCGTGCACCGGCAGACCTTTGCCACTCTCGCCCGCAGCAACTGCACGGCATTCGACTCGTACGGGCCCCATCACCGGTTGATCTTCCCGCTCAACACGATCCTGGAACTGGAAAACGTTCCCGAAGAGCAGTGGGATCCGTTCCACAACATGGTGGTGATCTATGCGCTGTTCCCCAACATCGTGCTGTCGGTGACGATCGCCAACGGCGAGCTGTTCCGGATCTACCCGGGCGACCAACCGGGTAGGTCTATTACCGTTCACCAGAACTCGACGCCGCTGGACCTTGCCGAGGAATCCGTGGCCGCCGGAGCTCAAGCCGTCTTCGAATACGCGCATGCCACGGTGCGCGACGAGGACTACCGGCTGGTCGAGAGCCTGCAAGCAAACCTCGCGTCGGGCGCTCGCGATCACCTAGTGTTCGGGCGAAACGAACCGGGACTGCAGCATCGCCACGTCACGTGGGCCCAGGCGTTTGCTGAGTCAGCACGGCGATAATGTCTTCGAGAATGGTTGCGACCGTGTCGTTTTGGATGGAAGGCACGCTGGTCAACAGCTCAACGGCGTCGCTGCGACGGCCTGAGGCCACCAACGGCGCAAGCTGATCGACCATCGTCTGCAGGTCGGGAGTCGGTGATTCCAAGTTCGCGACGGTAGTCACCAGCACCTCGATCAGCTCCCAATCCCGGTACAGCGCCAGCGATCGCTCGTTGAACGCGAAACCAGTCACCGGCTTGCCCCACAGCGTCCCGCGGTAGCGGTACGGACCTTCCATGTATTCAATCGGCAGGCCGTGTGCCGGGGCCGCCACCAGCGGCTCTCCAATGATATCCAGTTGCATTGTGGCACAGGTGATCCGGTGCCGATCAGGCATGTATCGGGCCGGAGCAAGCGGACGCACCAAGGGTCGCACCGTATCCGGCCATCGGACGTAGCTGCTGATCGTGACCTCAACGTCTTCGGCGCACTCCGGCGGCATGGCCGGGTCGGGATAGCTCGTCGTCACGCCGGTAAACGGCTGCAGCGCATTGCCGTTCGTCCGGTCGAACTGCCGCCAGATGCTCAGGTCGACGCCATTGTCGAAATTGATCGTGCGCCATTCGTGCGACCTGGCTCGCGGGTCTCCCCCGCTTCCCCCGCCGCCGGCATATTTGGGAAACCACTGCCGGTCGACGTGCCCGCCGCTGCCGCTGACCTGCTCGACCACCTCGCCCCAGCGCAAGGTTCCGGTCATCGCCATTCCGGTCTGGAAGTAGGAGTATGTGTCGCTTTGGCCGAAGCAGACGATCTTCCCGTTGTAGGTCGATGCACCCACCGGAGTGGGTGCGCGCGTGGGAGTGACGGCCAGATCCAGCCGCATAGGCTGACCGGCCTGGTCCGTGCCCACCAGGCTGACCCGGTAGGTGTAGGGCAGCAATTCCCCGTCGTCGTCGTTGCGGTAAGTGGTCCACGACGCGGTACCGGCGCCGCTTCGGTATTCGATCTCGAGATGGCCTGTGGCCGTGGACAGCTTGCGCTGCGCTCCCGGTTTCAGGTTGGCGGGCGGCATGTCGTAATCCGTATAGGTGCCGTAATCGCCGGTAACCAGATCGAACAGTGCCATCGTGTAGAAATCCGCGACCACTGTTCCCCCGGGCCGGTTCTTGTTGAAGATGGTCAGAAATGCGAATTTCCGGTCCGTCTCGGCGGCGTCGAGTTGGCCTGCGATGAACCAGGTATCGGACTCCTGGTCGGGGTGTTCGCCTTCGGCGGTGG
>DATIOT010000440.1:0-5073 GCA_035472875.1 Mycobacterium sp. | reverse complement strand
CATCCGATGCTGATCCGGACCGTCTCGTCAAGCAACACCGTCCAGCGCACCTGATGGCTGGCGCGCACCTCGCGGTAGGTCACCGCGGGCCGGCCGGCGCTAGTTCCGGACGGGGTGAAGTCGACGAACACACCGGCGGGCTCCGCGTCGATCGCGCGTTTCAACCGCTCAGCGGTGCGACTCAGTGTTTCATCGGGCACCGACGACTGCGTGACGTGCAACGCCACCTCAGGATCTGACGGCGACGTGACCTGTACCCGCGCCGAACCGGGTCCGACGACCACACGCTGCGTGGACCAGTTCACGGGCACCGCCAGCGCTACCCTGCCTTCCACCAGAAATGTCGTCGGCGCTGTGTCCACGGGCGCGACGCTGTGACGGCGCATGGCCGGCACCGCTGTGGCCAGGACGACACCGGCGGCCGCAAGCCCCCTAAGCATCCAGGCGTGCGCGCGAACGCCACCGGCACCCGGGTTCGACGGCGGCGGGGACGGCTCGTCCTGGGCCGACTGGGCCAATGTGGCCAGCCGTGGCAGGCGAGCGTCATCGATCTCCACTACCGTCTGGCCTTGACTGCGTACTGCGCCGGCGATCGACGTCGCGAGCGCCGGCGCCCCGGCAACCGCGCTCGGCGCGTCGACCAGCACGACCGCCGTTGTGCCGCACGTGATCCCGGCGATCACACTTGCCACCTCCTCGACAACGAGGTGTGGTTCCGCTCGGCGCGGCACAGCGACGACCTCGACACCGGCGATCGCCACCAACCGCTCAGCGATCTCCACCACGACCGTCGCTTCTGATTCAGCTTTCGCGGCCCGCGTCAGCAGCCACGACCGCGGGCGCACCAGCACGTCATCGGCCAGGGTCTTCGCAGCCCCGGTCACCGTGCCGACGCGCGACGACGACCACCACGACGGGTGCACTACGACCATCGCTTTCTGGGGGTGCGCCGTGCCGCAGTCCAATAACCGCAGCACGGCGCGCCACAGCGAATCGACGGCGACGGGCCGCCCGTCCACCAACGCCACGTGGTCGTCGATCGCGCTGAGCGCCGCCCTGGTGATCTCAGCCATCTCGGCATCAGCGACCAAGCTTGTGCCACAACATAATCGGCGGATCGCACCCGGGCCCGCCTCGATGATTGCCTGATGTCCGCTCATGGCAAGCTCATAGCGGCGGGCTCCATGCCACCTGTACAAGTTGTTCGTCACCGCCACGAGTGACCAGAACACCACGGCCTGGTGGCAACCGCACCGGGCAGCCCGAACCCAACAGCACTCCCTCGTCCGGACGTCCACTCATCATCAGTCCCATGCAACCGAGGTCACGCAGGGCCGCCAGTAGTGGTTCGAACAGGGCGCGCGCCGCGCCCCCGCTGCGCCGCGCCACGATGAGGTGCAGTCCCAGATCCCTTGCATACGGCAAGTATTCGATGATGGCTGTCAGTGGGTTTCCTGCCGGGGCCGCGACCAGATCGTAGTCGTCGACCACAACATAGATGTCCGGTCCGCACCACCGGGACCTGGCTCGCAACTGCGACTGGCTCGCGTCCGGAGGAGGCATCCGCCCTTGCAGCCGATCGAGGATACCCGGCAGGAATCCAGCCAGTGCGGTCGACGACATGGCGTATCCGCCAAGATGTTCCGATTCGACGACGCCTAGCAAGGAGCGCCGAAAGTCGACGATCAACAGTTGCGCTTCCGCGGCGGTATTCGTCCGAACGATCTCGCGACATAGGGTCCGTAGCGTCGCAGTCTTTCCACATTCGTTGTCTCCTAGGACCAGCAGATGCGAATGCTGATCGAAATCGACTGTGACCGGCCGAAGTTGGCGCTCCTCGAGCCCGAGCACGATTCGCCCTCCGAGTTTGTCACCCGCGCCGTGGACGACGGCGTCGCGGTCCACGTGCGTGGGCAGTAGCGGAATCGGCGGCGCGGCTGACTCGGCGTTACGGCGGTGCAGCTCGACGCCGTAGATGGGTAGGCAGACCATCATGTGCAACCCCTCGCGGGAAAGACCGCGGCCCGGTCTTTCGTGGGGCACCTGCTGCGCCCGTTTGCGGTCGATTTCAGAGTCGGCAGGATCGCCCAGCCGCAACTCGATGCGGGTACCGATCTGATCCTTCAGCGAAGGTCTGACCTCCGCCCAGCGCGACGCCGACAACATCACATGTACACCGAACGAAAGCCCTTGAGCCGCCACGGCAGTGATCGCTTTCTCGAGCGCCTCGAACTCATGGCGCAGGGCCGCCCACCCGTCGACGACGAGAAAGACGTCGCCGACCGGGTCGCGGCCGGCCACCGCATGGGCTCGGTGGGCCTCCCGAGAGCGGACGATCGATTCCATCTCGGCGACCATGCGCGAGACCAGCTGCGGCTCGGCCCTGCCGGCCACAGCGCCTACATGCGGCAATGCTCGTACCGAAGCCAGTGTTCCGCCACCGAAGTCCAGGCAGTAGAACTGCACCCGGCTCGGATCGTGAGTGGCCGCCAACGCTGTGATCAGTGTGCACAGTGCCGTCGACTTTCCCGATTGAGGTGCGCCCACGACCGCGACATTGCCTGCGGCTCCGGACAGGTCGACCACCAGCGGCATCCGGCACTGCTCGAAAGGACGATCGACGATGCCGATGGGTACGGTAAGGCCGGCCGGCGTGGATCCGGCGTCGCGCAGCAAGCTGTCCAGTGGCGGTGCCGGGCCGAGCGGGGGTAGCCAGACTTGGTGCGCGGGCGGCCCCTGTCCGGACAGTTGGTCCAGTACCGCTCCCAACACTGTTTGTGCGCGCGACCCAACCGTCTCGGCAACGCGTGTGACCGATCCTGCGGCCCGTGTACTGAACAGCCGCACCGAAGGCGATGCCGTCGCGGTAGTGACCCGCGCCGGTGCGCCGGCCCGCAGCGGTCCCGAAACTAATGCGCTCTGGAAGCGAATCAGCTCGCTGCCGCTGGAGCGCAAGAAACCCGCCCCGGGCGTATTGGGTAGTTGGTATGCGTCGAGTGTTCCCAAAACGGCGCGTGATTCGCTAGCGGACAGAGTCTTCAGGCACACCCGATAGGACAGGTGGGCTTCCAGTCCCCGCAAGCGGCCCTCGTCGAGCCGTTGACTAGCCAGCAACAGGTGCATACCCAGCGACCGGCCGAGCCGGCCGATTGCCACAAACATGTCGGCGAAATCGGGATGCTGGCTCAGCAGTTCAGAAAACTCGTCGACGATGATGAATAACGTCGGCAGGGCGGTCAAATGTGCGCCGGCCCGGCGCGCATCCTCGTATGCCGCGATGCTGGCATAGCTCGCCGCCCGCAGAAACTGTTGCCGACGGTTCATTTCACCGGCCAGTGCGTCTCGCATCCGGGCAACCAGCGGCGCCTCATCCGAGAGGTTGGTGACGACCGCGGCTACGTGCGGAGCTCGCGCGAAATCGAGAAACGTTGCACCGCCTTTGAAGTCGATGAGAAGCAGGTTGAGCACTGCGGGAGAGTTCCGCGCCATCATGCCCAGTGCGACAGTGCGCAACAGCTCCGACTTGCCCGACCCGGTGGCGCCCACGCAGAGGCCGTGTGGGCCCATGCCGTTTTCGGCGGGTTCCTTGATATCCAGCTCGAGCGGCGTGCCGTCGACCGTCGTTCCGATGGGAACGCGGAGTCGATCATGGTGGTCTAGGTTGCGCCACAGCCTGATCGGGTCGAAACGGGAGAGGTCTCCGAGCCCTATCAGATTCTGCCAACCTCGGCCGCCATCCCGATGAGAAGCCGCGGGGCCGACACGGTATGCAGCGAGCCTGCGTGCACAGATCAAGGCGTCTATCGGGTCGATTTGGTCGGGGTAGGCCAACGCTTGAGGTTCGTCGGCATGATTGATCATCAACTGCGTGCCGTCGCTGCCGGCGCCGGCCTCGAGGATTGTCGCACCGGCGATCACACCGGCCGTAACGCGCTCGTCTAAGTCGGCGATCACTACCATCTGCGCCAGTCCCGCAGCGACGAGCACGCTTTTTGCCTCCGCCGGGCTCCGATACACCATGCGCGCAGACCCCAGCTCATCCGTGGCGCTCGGATGTTGATTGTGCGGCGGCCATTTCAGCCAATCCCAGTGGCATCTGTTCCGGTCGTTGATCACCCCGACGATCAGCAACTGGTCCGGGGCGTGCGACACGGCCAGTTGGCAGATCATCGCCCGCATCAGTGCGCGCACCTCGCCCACGTCGCCATTGATGGTCACTATTGCAATTTCACGCAAGCCAATCGTGATCGGCGCCGCCGCGATCGTTGAGTGTGCTTGGATGAAGCGACCCAAGGCGGTCACAGTGACCGGATCCGAAATCTCCATGGGTGGGGTCTCCGGGGCCACCAAACGCGTTGCTAACGGCTGGATCCCAACGCCGACACGGACAACGCAGAAGTCAGAGTCGGTCGCTCGCCGCTCCCACATTCGCGGGCCGCCGATCAACGTCCACAACGTATCGGGGTCGGGATGACTCCAGTTAAGTGACGAGCGCTGTGCTGCAGCGGTTTCGACGATGGTTTTGCGCAGGCGTGTTAAGTATGCGAGGTAGTCGACTCGATCGGCGTTGATACCGCTACCCTGCCGGCGACGTCCGGCTACCACCGTAGCCGTCATCGAAACCAGCATCATTATCGGGAATGCCAGAAAAGTGGGGCTGCGGGCCACGGCCGACCCCGAGAAGAAGGCCGCCGACATGACGCCAAGAGTCCCGACGGATATGAGAACCGGCAGTAGGCGTACCAGCAAGCTGGGTGACGTGGACCGCGGCAACTCGGGCGGCGCGGCAACGGTGATATCCGCAGTCGCGACCGCCGGCGACATCTGGCGCAGCACAGGCACGAAGCCCTCAGTCATCCCGGCCCTCTCCTCACCGTTTGACGACGGTAAGCGGCGCCGAAATCGGCTGCAATTCACCTGTGGATAGCAGGATACGAGGGGAGCGGAAACGGGCTAGCGTGCCGCTAATTCAAGCCTGAAGGGGCCACCCTTGTCCGCATCCGATCCGGGACAACGCCGCGTGTCAATTCATGCTGGCACTGCCGTCGTCGACTTGGCGCTGCCCGCCGGGGT
>DATIOT010000439.1:0-4413 GCA_035472875.1 Mycobacterium sp. | reverse complement strand
CAGGCAACGACCATCGTCACGCCGAACGCTGGCAACTCGCAGTGGCGTGCCGTCGTCGGTGGCGCACTGGCGTCGATCGTTGTCGGTAACAATCCGGCGGGACTCCTGGGGGGATCAAACTTCACGATCCCGCCCATCGTCCACATCCCGGCCCCGCCAGCGGGCGGCGTGCAGGCGACCGCGCACGCGACGATTGCCGCTGGTGCCGTGAGCGCGGTTACCCTCGATAACCCGGGAGCCGGCTACACCGCCGCGCCAATACCGGTTATCCGACCGTGCCCCTTTGACCCGAATATCGGTTCGATCACCGTCCCAGCGTTGACGTCAACCCTCGGGTTTGTGGATCACGTCACCGCTGTCGTCCTCGTCAACGGCGGACGCGAGCTGACCGCACCCGAGCAGGCCGCATTTGCGCTCACCATCTCGGGGGCCGGCACCGGCGCGACCGCGACGGGGGTCTTCGTCGTGGATGCAGCCGGCACGGTGGACAACACCGTGTACTTGCAGGCGATGGGCGGCGCGTTCTGATGTGGCGCTCGACCAATACATCAATCAGACCCGGTCCCTCCTAAACGATGTGGGTGGTGTCGAGTACACCACCCCCGATCTGACGAATTTTATCAACGAGGCCCGCGTGCAGATTGCGGGGGCGTCGGAATCGATCCGCCAGGTCGCGCTACTCGCACTGATCGCCGCCGAACAAACCTACCCGCTGAGCGCTTTCACCGGCCTGACCACCGGTACGCAAGGTGTGCTGACGGTTCGCAAGCTGTCGGTGCTCACGCCCACCGAATGGACTGAAGTCCATAATCGTGAGTGGGAGTGGTTCTGGTCGAATTGCCTGAGCGGGCCGGTCTCGTTCGAAGAGGGCACCCCCAACACCTTCGCCCAACTCCAAGTGGGTTTTGGGGGAATACTTTATTTCTCTCCGATCCCGTTGACGAACGCTGAAGCGCGGGCCGACGTGGTCTGTTACCCGATGAATCTGGACACAGACGGCGATCCGGAGGCGCTGCAGTACCCGTGGACTGAGGCGGTTCAGTACTACGCCGCCTATCTCGCGCTCTTGAACGCGCAGCGCTACGCCGACGCCGATTCGATGCTGCAGCGCTACGACCTATTCCAGACCAGAGCCACGCAGATGACGACCCCGACGACGCTGCCCGGTCAGTACCCGGGCCAGGGCGGCGCGGCGATTGCCGGCGAGGCGCGCCCGATCACCGCGCAGCGCGGAGGGCAGGGCTGATGCTCTTCACCTATCGCCAGCAGACCCAGCGTCTGATGATGGACACCCGGCAGGTGCGCCTCAACCTGCAGGACATTGACTTTTACATCAACGACGCCCGGGTCCAGATCGCGCTCGCCGCCGAGTGCCTGCGCCAGCCGGCGGCGATGACCATGGTGGTGGGGCAGCAGCCCTACCCCTTTGCCGGGATGACGCTGGCACCGGCCCCGAATGCCCCTGTCGGCCTCGCCGGGGTCGGCAATGTGCGGGTCGCCAGGCTCGTCGTGGCCGGCGGCGGTAATCGTCGGCTCGAGATGCGCAGCTGGGAATGGTTTGACACCTACTGGCTGTCGCGCGTCGCACCGGTGCAGGGGCCACCGCAGATCACGTCGCGGCTGCAGCCCGGTCTCACCGGCACGCTGTGGTTTGCGCCAGCACCGGACGATGTATATCCGATCAGTCTGGACACCGTCGCCTACCCGTCGCCGCTGGTGTCCGATTCCGACCCCGAGGCGCTGCCGAGCCCGTGGACGGACGCGGTCCCGTTTTTCAGCGCGTATCTCTGCTGCCTCTCGCTGCGCGACGCCGAGGGCGCGGGGCTGATGTGGAACGAGTACCAGAAGTTTGAGACCCGTGGCACGCAGCTCACCACGCCGACCCGGTTTCCGCGCTCTTACCCCGGCGGTCGCGGTGCGGCGCTGGCGGGAGCGCGTAGCCCGATTACCGGCGGCGGGAGCCAGCAGCGATGAGCGACAACACTCCGCCGCTCTTCTGGTACATGCAGCAGGTGCAGCGCCTGATCGGCTTCGACGAGCACCAGGCGCTCTACAATATCGACGACATTATCGAGTTCATCAACATCAGCCGGAGTGAGGTCGCGGCGCAGGGTCAGTGCATCCGCCGGCTGTCGCCCGCACAAGCGTCCATCATGACCCTGACGGTCGTAAACCCGGGGGTGAACTACACCAACCCGCAGCTGGTGATCTCGACGCCGGATGCGCCGAGCGGCAGCCCGCCCAACCCCGCCGGTCTGCCCGCGCAGGGCGTGTGCATGGCGATCGGCGGGCAAATCGCCACGGCAGGCCTCACGGTCGGCGGCGACGGGTATTTCCAGCCGTCGGTCACGGTGAACGACCCGACCGGCACCGGCGCGGTGATCACCGCCCAGGTCGGCCCGGTGTGGCAGACCAATTTCGGCCAGGAGGAATACCTCTTCCACGACATCCCGCTCGGTGGCTTTGCCGGGGTGAAGGAGGTGCTGGCAATCCGTTCGGTCTCGTTTAACTGGAACAACTGGCAGTGGTCGGCCTCGCGGGTCGGATTTTCGAAGTACATGGCGCTGATCCGACAGTACGTCGCCTCGTTTTACGCGCCGCCGGTCTGGTGCTGCCAGTTCGGCCAGGGCGTCGATGGCACCTTCAAGCTCTATCCGCTGCCCGACCAGCCGTACTCGATGTCGGTCGATTGTATGTGCCTACCGTACGATCTCGCCGACGAGACCGCGTACGAGGCGATCCCGGCTCCCTGGCGGCACGCGGTCCCGTACTACGCGGCGCACCTCTGCCTGCTGTCGAAGTCGGCGGAGATCCCGCAGATGCTGCCGCTCGCCAACACCTACTTCAACGATAAGAGCGGCGGGCTTTTTCAAACGATGATGCGGCGGGCCCGGGCGTTCTCGCAGCCCGGCTACGCGAGCAGCTATTACGGCAGAGTCTGAGACGACGGAGGGAGGGCAAAAATGGGCCGAAAGCTTGGACCCGATAGTCGACTGCACGACATGCGCCAATTTTCGATGCAGGCGGGGTGCGTCGACTACCCGTGGAATGGGCGATGTCCCGACGAAATTATTATCCGCATGCAGGCCGGGCGTTCCGGTCGGGGCATGGCGACGGTGGATTACTCCCTTATCCACGTGCCGATCGAGGATATCGACGCCGCCCGAAAGGCCGAACGCGAGAAAAGCGAGACGCCTGTCCTCGCCGTTCCCTTGATGTTCGGTTATCGACCGAGCGCAGCGGACTGCGATGGCTATGTGGTGGTGTATCCGGCACCGGTCAGCGACTTCAGCGCCGGGTGGGCGTATCGAGAATGAACCTCGACGATCTTGACCGCGCGGTGCAGCTGAAGACCGAGCTCGCCGGCTGGGAAAAGGCGCTGAGCCGGGCCGACCGGTCGGTCTTCAAGTCGGCGGAGCTCGTCATCACCGACGCCGCGCACCTGCATATGGGGCAGCAGTCGCAGTCCAAGATCGCGGTCGACCGTGACGTGCTGATCCCGTGGATCGAGGAGCGGATCGCGGTGCTGCGGCGCGAACTGAGCGAGCTCGGCGTGCGGTGGTGACATGGTCTCCGTACCGCCTCGCGCTGATCAGCCGCAATCGCCGCAGGACGGCCCGCCGCTAGAGGCACCGCCGTGGATGGGGGTGCCGCAGCCGCAACCGGTTTCTGATGTCGTGCCGGGGAGTCCTGCCGAACCATTACCACCCAGTGCGCCGCGTGGCTCGCCCAGAACCCGAACGCCGACCCGATGACGGCGATGATGCAGCGCCAGCAGGCGACCCAGCACCCGGTGCTGCAGATGCTCGAGCAGCTGCGGCAGCAGCAGGGGCAATAGATGGCGCAGGGCGCTTCTCTGCCGGCGGCACCCCCGCGCACCCCCGGCCTCCCCGAAAGCCAGACGTTCTACGACTTTGCTGGCTGGAACGGCATCGACACCAAGCCGCCACGCCCCGGGATCGATGACGATAAGTGCGCCTGGTGCGACAACCTCATGCCGCTCGGCACGCACAATATCCGCGCCATGCCGGATGAGGGGCCGCCCGGCTACACCGCCCCCGGCGGGAGCACGATCGTCTGGTACGAGTTCTACGGTCTGGCGTCGATGATCGTGAATAACGGGCCGCACGCCATCGTCTTCCTCGATGACGGCAGCGCGCAGGATTACAAGATATTTGCGCCGAGCGCGGTCACGACGATCGCCCCGCCCGGCACGTTTAACCTGCCCGCCCAGACCAACCCCGGCGTCCGGCAATTCGGCACCGACTTGCTGTGCATCTCTACCGAGCAGAGCCTCAACGCCTACTGGGTATGGGACGGGGCGACCCTGTTTTCCGCAGGTGGTGTCTCGCCCGAGATCGATATCCTCGACGGCGGGCGCGATTATACGTCGCTGCCGACGATCACGCCGCG
>DATIOT010000438.1:0-6713 GCA_035472875.1 Mycobacterium sp. | reverse complement strand
TCGGCGAGTTCCTCGCCGACGGCGACATCGCCGATCGCCTCACCCTCGCCGATCCACAGCGATTTGAGGGACGTGGACCAGGTTGTTCCCCATTCCAGCTCGCTCTGGGCGAAGGTCTCGAACAGCAGCTGGGGACGACTGCGGTCCAACCGCTCGATTGCCGCGTCGATGGAGTCCGCCGTATCGGGTGCCGGCTCGTCATCGACACCGCTGACGACGGTGCCATCGGCGTTCAACGACCATTCAGCATCACGGACGCCGTATGGACGGCTGTGCACACGGAAGCTCCAGCCGCCGCCGTCCTCCAGCGGATGCAGACTCAGCTGCACCTCGCGAGAAGCCTTCTCGGGCAGGATGATCGGCTCATAGAAATAGACGTCTTGCACCCGCCCCGGCGGCCCAACGGCGGCCAGGGCCATCGCCGCATACGTCGCCCCCGGAACGACAACGGTGCCATAGATGACGTGATCGGAAAGCCACGGCTGCGACTTGACCGACAGCCGGCTGGTGTAGACGGAGTCGCCTGAGGCGAGATCTTTTGCACTACCCAGGATTCCGGATACGGCAGCGCCCTGACCATCGATGCCGGCGATGCCGGAAGTCTTGGGCCAGAAGCGACGGCGCTGGAACGGATAGGTGGGCAGTTCGAGTCTGCGGCGAGGTTGACGATGCAGCGCAGCGAACTTGGGCCGATGGCCGCTGACGTACGCCGCGGCCAGCGCTTCGGCGATCTGGCGCCGGTCGCCGACGCCCTTGCGCAGGGAAACGATCGCACGCGGCGCGGCCAGATGTTCCGGCCAGACCTGCACCGCAGCCCCGGTCAGAACCGGTTGCGGACCGATCTCCATCAACACCGAGCATCCCAGCGCCGCCACGGTGCGCACGCTTTCGGCGAACTGCACCGGCTGGCGGGAATGCCGCCGCCAATATTGTGCGCCTAGTGGGGTTTCCGCCGTGAGCACGGCGCCGGTGCGGTTGCAGACCAGCGGCAACGTCGGCACAGCGAACTGCAACCGCGCTGCGTACGACTCGAATTCACCGAGCACCGGCTCCAGCAACTCCGAATGGAAGGCGTGGCTGGTTTCCAGCCAGCTGCACCGGGCCCCGTCATTGCCACACCTGGCGACGATCTGTTCTAGACCCGCGCCGGGACCGGATAGCACCGTGTTGGGGCCGTTGTAGGCGGCGACCGACACTCGGGGGAACTCGTTGGCGATCTCCTCGACGTACTTGGGATCGGCGAACACCGCCACCATTCGCCCACCGTCGGGCAGACCGCCAAACAGCCGGCCGCGCTCGGCCAGTAGCCGTGCTCCGTCCTCGAGGCTGAAAACCCCGGCCACACACGCTGCCGCGTACTGGCCCACGCTGTGCCCCAGCACCACGTCGGGCTCGACGCCCCACGACTGCCAAAGCCGGGCCAGGCCCATCTCGACGGCGAAAAGCGCGGGCTGCGCAAACGACGTGTGCCGCAGTGTTTCTCCGGCCTCACCGCCGGTGTCGCGGTCGGCGGCGAACAGCACCTCCAGCAACGAGCGCGGCAGGATCCCATTGACCGTGTCCGCGCAGCGTGTCACTGTTTCTGCGAAAACCGGCTCAACGTCCAACAACTCGCGCGCCATCCCCGGGTACTGACTGCCTTGCCCGGTGAACAACCACGCCGTCGTCGGCGGGTCGGTGCACTCGCCGCGTACCACTCCCGGTCGCGTCCGGTTCTCGGCCAACTCGGCCAGCACCTCGCGGGCGCTCTGAACCGAATCCACGACCAGCGCGGCCCGGTGTTCGAAATGCGAACGCCCGGTCCCGGCCGTGAAGCACACTTCGGCGATGTCGACCTTTGGGTGGGTGTTCAACCATTCCCCATATCGCTGCGCCAACGCCACCAGTGCCTGCGGTGACCGCGCGGACAGCGGCAGCACGTCGACCGGCTCATCTTGAGCGTCCGACTCCGATGCCACCGCGATATCGCCTGTCGAGTATTCGTCGGCGGTCGCCGATTGTGGTGGCGCCTCCTCGATCAGCACGTGTGCGTTCGTGCCGGTGAAACCGAAGGAACTTATGCCGGCGCGTCGCGGCCTGCCGTTGGCCTGCCACGGAATCGCCTTGTCCACGACCCGCACCGGCAGCGAGTCCCACGGGATATGCGGCGACGGTGTCTCAAAGTGCAGGCTCTGCGGCAGCACTTCGTGCTGTAGCGACAACACGACCTTGATCAGACCGGCGACCCCTGATGCCGGCTCGAGGTGGCCGATGTTGGTCTTCACCGATCCGATCAGCAACGGCCGGTCCGCGTCACGAGCGGCACCATAGACGGCCCCGGCCGCCTGCACCTCGATCGGATCACCCAGCGCGGTGCCCGTCCCGTGCGCCTCAAGGTAGTCAACATCCCCGCCGGCGAGACCGGCGCGAGCCAGCGCCGCGGCGATTAGCCGTTGCTGTGCGCCCCCATTGGGCACGGTCAAACCACTGGAAGCGCCGTCTTGATTGACCGCGCTGCGCGGGATGACCGCGCAAACCCGATCGCCGTCGCGCACCGCATCGCTCATCCTCTTGAGCACCAGAATCCCGCAGCCTTCACTGCGCACATAGCCGTCGGCGGAGGCGTCGAAGGTCTTGCATCGCCCGACGGGGGACAGCATCCTGGCGCGCGAGGCGGCGATGATGGATACCGGACTCAGCACGACGTTCACACCACCGGTCAACGCCAAATCGCAGTCACCGGAGTGCAATGCCTGGCAGGCCTGATGGACGGCCACCAACGACGAGCTGCACGCGGTATCGATCGCCACCGCCGGTCCTTCTAGGCCGAGCGCGAAGGCAACCCGACCCGAAATGGCATTGAGCGCATTGCCGGTGATGAAGTGGGGCTCGATCTTCTCGACCGAGTCGGCGGACAGCAGATGCGAATACTCGTTGGCAGCCACCCCCACGAAGATGCCGCTTCGGCTGCCGCGCAACGCCCCCGGGGAAAACCCGGCACGTTCCAAGCCCTCCCACGCCGTTTCCAGCATCAGCCGCTGCTGCGGATCGATCCAAACAGCCTCGCGCGGGGAAATACCGAAGAATTCCGGATCGAATCCGTCTATTCCGTCGAGGAATCCACCGAAGCGGCTGTAGATCTTGCCCGGAGTCTCTGGATCCGGGTCGTAAAACTCGTCGATGTCGAACCGGTCATCCGGGACTTCCCGGATCGCATCGACACCGCCGGACAACACCTCCCAGAAAGCTTCGGGATCGGGTGCGCCGGGAAAACGGCACGCCACTGCGACGATCGCGATCGGCTCATCCGTGCGCGTCGTCACTACCGAGGCCGGCTGAGGCCGTGCATTAGCGGATGCCTGCTCGCTGAGCCCGAGCACGTCGCCGAGCAGATAATCCGCCACGTCGGACAGACGTGGGTAGTCCATTGCCAGGGTCGCCGGCAACTCCTTGCCCACTGCTTGCTCGATGCGGCGCCGCAGTTCGACGGCCATCAGCGAATCCATGCCGAGATCGAAGAATCCGGCGTCCTCGCGGATCTCCGCGGCATCGACTCGCGTCACCTCCGCCACCACCTCGCGCAGGTAATCCGCGACAAGTTTCTTGCGCTGCTGCACCGGAGCGTGGGTGAGCTGCTCGACCAGTCGAGTCACCCCAGACGACGTTGGCGCCGGCGCGCAATCGGGCACCTCACGCTCCAACTCCGCCAGGAATGACCGCTTCCCCGCTTGCTGGTAGAGCGGCAGGAAGCGGGCCCAGTCGATCCGGGCCACGACGCCTTGTACTGCCCCCTGCGCGGAAGAAGCCGCCATGAGATCAGCCATGCCCGCCAGTGCATCGGCAGGTGATAATGTCCGGACCCCGCGCTGAGCCAGTCGCGCACGAGCCTCCTCGTCGGCCATGCCCGCCGACCAGGGACCGAAATTAACGCTGATCCCCGCGACGCCCTGCTCGCGCAGCCGCCAGGCCAACCCGTCGAGGAAGGCGTTAGCCGCGCCATAGGCGGTCTGACCTAACCCGCCCCATACTGAAGCGATCGAGGAAGTGCTAAGGAAGAAGTCGAGCTGCAGGTCAGCGGCTGCTTCGCTCAAATGCCAAGCACCCCAAACCTTCCCGGCGAACACTCGATCCACCTCGGCGTCGTCTAGGGCGCGCAGCGGAGTGGTACCGATCTCACCCGCGGCATGGACGATGCCGGCCACCGGCGGTAGTTCGGCCTGCACAGTGCCTAACAGGCGCGCGACGTCGTGGGCATCGGCGACATCGGCTGCGACAACCCGGAATTCGCAGCCGTACTGCTCGCGTAGCGCATCGATGCGCCCTTGCGCGGCATCGCTGGGCGAGCGTCGGCCGGTCAGCACCAGATGCCGGGCGCCGTGCGCGGCCAGATATCCGGCGATTTCCAGTCCGATCGAACCCAGCCCTCCGGTCACCAGATACGTTGCGTCATCACGCAGTGCAAGCGGTGTTGCGATGGGCTGCCCAACCCGTCGAATCAGCCGGGGAACATAGACCGCTTGACCACGCAGCGCGATCTGGTCTTCGCCGCGCGGTGCCGCCGCCACGTTGATCAACCGCGACCATTCGTCGGCTTCGTTTTCCCTGCCTTCTGACAAGTCCGCCAGTCCGCCCCACAATTGCGGATGCTCCAGCGAGGCGGCGCGACCGAATCCCCATAGGCAACTCTGATCCGGTGACACGGTGTCCGCGTCAGTGACTCGTTGCGCGCTGCGGGTAACCACCCAAATGGGTTGGCGCAGTTCAGCGGCAGCCGCGGCGCGGAAGAGTCGCCGTGTTCCGCCCAGTACGCGGTGTTGCATCCGCAGCAGCGACCGCATCGATGGTGCGGTGTCGGAGTCGAGGGCCGCGACATGCGCGATGCGTAGCGTCGGTTCGTCTGCCACCGCAGCGCGCAACTCGGCTTCGAGCTGTTCCTCGTCCGCGTCGGACGCCGGCAACCCGAGAATCCGATAATGGTGCCCATGCGCGGTCAGCGCGTCGACCAAAGGCTGGACGACATCGGCGTGATCGCCAACGATGAGCCAGGTAGATCCCTCGCCGGCTTCCGCATCGGAAACCGGGACAGTGGACTTCTCCCAGCGAATCTCGTAACGGTCGTCCGCAATGGACTGGGTCTTGCGCTGTTGATTATGTTGTGCGGCCAGCCTTGTCAGCACATGCAGGGTCTGCTGATTGCCGCTCGCACCGTCGAGTAGCGCGGCGAGCTCCGCGATCCGGTCGTCCTCGAGAAGTCGGACGGCTTCGGTACGCGCGGCATTGGTCTGTTGGGTGGGCCGGACCCGCTTCTCGCTGAACCAGTACTGGCGATGCTGGAACGGATAGGTGGGCAGGTCGAGCTTTCGCGCCGGTACCTGCCGGACAGCACCAAATTTGGGCAGGTGGCCCAGGACGTACGCGTCGGCAAGGGCTTCGGTGATCTGGCGGTGGTCGGCGTTGTTCCGACGCAATGACGCGATCGCCCGCGGTGCAGTGGCAGGGTCAGGCCATGCCCGCAGGGCTGCGGCGGTGAGCACCGGTTGCGGGCCGATCTCCAGCAACACGTTGCAACTCAGATCGGCAAGGGTGCGCACGCTCTTGGCAAATTCCACCGGTTGGCGCGCGTGGCGACGCCAATAGGAGCCATCGAGTTTCACGCTCCTGCCAAGCGCGGCGCCGGTGCGGTTGCAGACCAAAATCCGTTGTGGCGGGCTGAAATTGAACCGGTTCGCATACGACTCGAACTCGTTGAGGATTGGATCCAGCAGCGCCGAGTGGAACGCGTGGCTGGTGTCTAGCCGGTCACACCGGACACCATCGGCTGTCAACCCGGCCACCGCCTGGTCCAGATCCTGCGCAGGTCCCGACAGTACGGTATTAGCACCGTTGTAGGCGGCAACCGACAGACTTGGGAACTCGTCGGTCAGGCTCTCGACGCGCTCAGCGGCGGTGAACACCGCGACCATCCGACCGCCCGCAGGCAAAGTGCCGAAAAGGCGGCCGCGCTCGGCCATCAGCAGCGCCCCGTCCTCGAGGCCGAACACGCCCGCGACGCAGGCCGCCGCATACTGGCCGACGCTGTGGCCCAGCACCACGTCGGGTTCGAAGCCCCATGACTGCCAGAGGCGGGCCAGGCCCATCTCCACCGCGAACAAGGCGGGCTGGGCGTAGGAGGTCTGCCGCAACGTCTCTTCGTTGTCTGGGCCATCCGTATCGAAAATAACGTCCAACAATGGTTTTTCGAGAATGTCAGCGACCACTGCCGCGCAGCGGGTCAGTGTCTCGGCGAACACCGGCTCGGTGTCGAACAGCTCCCGGGCCATGCCGGCGTACTGGCTGCCCTGACCGGTGAACAGCCACGCCGTCTTCGGCGGGTCATCGGATACTCCACGCACCAGACCAGGTGCCGGGCGGTCGTCCGCGAGCGCACCGAGCAACTCACTGGCAGATTCCGTCGAATTGACCACCAACGCGGCCCGGTGCTCGAAGTGTGCACGCGCCACCCCGGCGGTAAAGCACACGTCCGCCAGAGTGGCCTCCGGGTGCGCGCTCAACCAGCTGCGGTATTGATCGGCGATCTGCACCAGTGCGGCGGGCGTTCGCGCCGATAGCGGAAGTACCCTGAACCGCCGGTCCCCGCGCTCGTCGACCGGGCCCGGTGCCACAGCGACCTGACCTACTTCACCAGGCGCCTCCTCGAGGATGACGTGCGCGTTGGTCCCGGCGAACCCGAACGA
>DATIOT010000437.1:0-3321 GCA_035472875.1 Mycobacterium sp. | reverse complement strand
CGCCGCCGAACTCGAGTCGGCGGCCGAAGAGCATCACGCTGACGTGATTGTCGTGTCAGGTCACGGCCATCGCGGTTTCGACCGGTTGCTGCTCGGGTCGGTGAGCAGCCGGCTGGTCCACACTGCGTCCGTTCCGGTGCTCGTGGTGCGGTGACGACCGCCTTCGTCCTACCTGGTGGCGCCAGCCTCGGGGCGGTGCAAGTCGGGATGGCGGATGCCCTCATCGAGGCTGGCATCCAACCTGACTTGATCGTCGGTACATCAGCTGGCGCTCTCAACGGTGCCTGGCTCGCCGCCCGTCCAGGCCCAGACGGCATTGCCGAGCTGCGCGAGCTCTGGCTAAAGGTGCGCCGTCGCGAGATCTTTCCCTTTTCCCCCCTAAAAATCATGTTGGGCCTGTTTGGTCGGAGAGATCATCTCGTGAGCGCGAAGCGGCTGACCGCCTGGCTGGCGGTGCGCGCCCCGCTGTCGCGGCTGGAGCAGGCCCGGGTTCCGTTGCACGTCATGACCACCGATCTGGCCACCGGAGCGGCTGTCATGCTGTCGTCCGGTGATGCGATCGACGCGCTACTGGCAAGCGCCGCCATCCCAGGTATCTACCCGCCCGTCCAGATCGGTGGGCGGTTGCTGGTTGACGGGGGCCTCGCGGCCGACACCCCGATCACACAGGCCGTGCAGCTCGGCGCCGACATCGTGTACGTGCTTCCGACCGTCGGGATCCAAGCCGGCGCCCGGCCGACACGCGCACCGGCGATCGCGCTGCAGGCATTGGCCCACCTGTTGGGTCACGCGTCGGACAACGAGATCGCGGCCAACGCTGACCGTTGCACGTTGTATGTCATTCCGGCGTTACCGACACGCGACATTTCCCCGTTCGACTTCACCCACGGTCGAGAGCTGATAGATGCGGCCCTGGTATCAACTCGGGCATGGCTGACGACGGCCCAACCGGTCGGTGCGGTACTGACATGAGCCCGACGATGCAGGGTTGGGCCGTCGTCAAACCTGGCCCCATCGATGGTGAACCGTTGCAACTGGTAGAGCGGCCGGTGCCCGCGCCCGGGCCCGGTGAGATCCGAGTCGAGGTCATCACCTGTGGGGTGTGCCGCACCGACTTACACCTGGCCGAGGGCGATCTGCCGCCACACGGAAAGGGAGTGATCCCTGGGCACCAGGTGGTCGGGCGCGTGGACGCACTCGGCGAACACGCGGCCCGCTTTACGATCGGTCAGCGGGTCGGTATCGCCTGGCTGCGCCACACCGATGGCACGTGTCGCTTCTGCCGACGTGGTACGGAGAATCTGTGCTTAGCCCCGCGCTTCACCGGCTGGGATGACGACGGTGGCTACGCGTCCTACGCGGTGGCCGATCAGGCATACGCCTATGCCGTGCCTGCGGTCTTCGGAGACGAAGAGGCGGCGCCGTTGTTGTGCGCCGGCATCATCGGATTTCGAGCGCTCAGGCAAGCGGCACTACCGCCCGGCGGGCGACTGGGGATCTACGGCTTCGGCAGCTCCGCGCACCTAGCGAGCCAAGTCGCATTGCACGAGGGAGCGACCGTGCATGTCATGACGCGCTCAAAGGACGCTCAGGCGCTGGCCTTGTCGCTCGGCGCGGCCAGCGCGCAAGGGGCCAGTGATCCGCCGCCCGAGCCGCTTGACTCGGCGATCCTCTTCGCTCCAGTAGGAGAACTCGTCGTGCCCGCCCTTTCAGCGTTGGACCGCGGCGGGACGCTCGCCATTGCTGGGATCTACCTGAGTCCGATCCCGAGCTTGGACTACGCGCGCCACCTCTTTGAGGAACGTCGCCTCAGGAGTGTCACGGCGAACACCCGTGTCGATGGGGAAGAGTTTCTGCGGATCGCGGCCGAGATTCCGATCAAGGTGACAACGACCGCGTACGGGCTGTCGGAAGCCCCGGCCGCACTTCGGGACCTGGCTCACGACCGCGTCAACGGCGCTGCAGTGCTGCACGCCGACCGTTAGCGTTCGTTCCTTAGAGGCCAGGTGGGAAGTCGTACGAACCGGGGAGTTGCGGCGGTGGGCCAGGTGGACCTGACCAGAGGGTGATCTGGGCATGGGGGGTAAAGGGGATGGTCGACGGGTCGCCCGTCACCGGCTGCCCATTGACCGTCGCGAGGATCTGGCGAGCGGGCCCGGCGCAGAACGTGCCGATGCACTGCCCGTTGAGCTTGACGCCCCACTGGGTGAAAAATTGACCGAGGGTGTAGGTGGTGTGGGTCGTCGACTCGATGTGGATGACGCCGCTGGTGTCGTGGGTGTGGACGGGCGATATCCGCTGGTTTTCGATGTCGATACCGACGTTGGCCGGCACCGTGACAGCCTGGCCGTCGATAATCACGTCAAGGTGGGCGTGATAGTGCTCGAACTGGCCTTCCGCTGGGAGAGCCGGGAGGTTGGCGGCCTGGATGGCCGCCGCCGTGTCGGTGGGACGGGGCCAGACGATCCCACCGCTTGTGCTGGCGCCGGGTTGAGCTGAGGCGTGTCCGGACGAGCCACTACACGCGCCCGCGAGGAGCGCGACGGTCGCCAAGACGACCGCAAGAGCGGCGGTGACGGAAGGGCGAGCAGACACGGATTCGAACCTTTCGGCACGCTATCTCGGAGCAGCCACGAACAGGGCGCGCGGCTTTCGGCCCTAGCGGCGTCACCGAGATCGCCGAGCGCACCCGCGACGCCCAAAGCCGCGTGTCTACCGCGGTCGCGGTTCTGATCCCGTGTCAGACGGGACCAAAACAGTGACGGCCCAGGATGCTGGCCGCCGGGCAGCACCTCGTCGTAACGCTCAACGCACCAGCTCGCGCAAATAGGCGGACGCCCGACGGCGAATCGTGTGCATCTGCCATGGCGCCGGCGACCTGGCCCTAGCCGGGCGAGCGCCACGGAGAGGTCGCCTACACTGGGTTACGTGGATATGGAGGCCATTGCCGGAGTCAGGTGCTCTAAGGGCGTTGTGCGGCAAGGCTCCTCGACCGACCGGAGAGAAAACCGCAGGTCAGATCCCGCTTCTCTGCGCTCGTAGCTCAACGGATCAGAGCATCTGACTACGGATCAGAAGGTTGGGGGTTCGAATCCCTCCGAGCGCGCCACACAAATCCCCAACTGGGCGTCGGGGCCTGAGCGCGCCCGCGAAATCCCCAACCCGCCGGCCGGGGTCGTTGCGCCCAGAGCGGCCACCGCGTCGGCGACCGTTGGCAGGGTGTCGTCGTCGAGGACGACTTCGCATGTTGCGAGCCGGTCCTTGGCGTCATAGCTGACGGTCAGGGCGAAGGCATCGAACATTGTGCGGAGCACAGGTTCC
>DATIOT010000436.1:0-1852 GCA_035472875.1 Mycobacterium sp. | reverse complement strand
GTCCACAGGCCGCCTCGACGTTACGTGACTGTCCAGAAACTGGTACTCGAAGTCGGCGTCGACCCCGCCCCGGCCGATGGCGATCGCCGCGCGGTCAAAAGCGACACACGACGGCTCAGGCCGGGCACTCTTTCCTTCGTTCTGTCGACCTGAAAACGGTTCGAGTAAGGAGACTTAGGTATCGATTTGGTGGTCCTTCGTGAAGCGCTTTCAAACACGGACGCTGCTTTCGCGCAACTGGTTCGTTCAGGTTGGGTCGGTTATGCGGCTCTTCGTTATGAAGCGTGGTAGTGGTCGGGTGACACGGTTGGTTGCCTGACCTTGGGAATGGCCCTGGGGCCTCATGATTCGTGGTGTTACGGAACACGAACAGGAAGGCCCCAGGTGATTGAGAACAGTAGTGCCACGGCGATGCTCGGGCTGGCAGGCATGGCCGTGTTGGCGGTCTCGGAGAGCGACGGCGAGGTCGAGTTCGCGATCGAGACCACGGCGGCGACCGGCTGGTGCCCGACCTGCGGAGCGCAGGCACGGTTGCACAATCGGCGCCCGACCTGGGTGCGGGATCTGCCCGCCGGGGATCGGGCGGTGACGTTGGTGTGGGTCAAACGCATCTGGCGCTGCATCCATGTTGAGTGTGAGCAGCAGACCTGGACCGAGAGCCATCCGCAGATCCGAGCGCGGGCGTCGTGGAGTGAGCGGGCCCGTAAGCAGGCGTGTCGTCGGGTCGGTCGGGACGGGCACTCGGTGGCGGCGGTGGCCCGCGATTTCGGGGTGGGCTGGGCGGCGGTGATGGCCGCGGTCGTCGAGTACGGCACCCCGTTGATCACCCACCCCGACCGCCTCGACGGGGTGCCCGCGGTCGGGGTGGATGAGACGGCGTTCGCCCGCGCCAACCCGATCCGCTCAACGCTGTTCGCCACCGGAATCGTCGACCTGCACCGCGCCAAGCTCATCGACATCATCCCCGGGCGCAGCCGAAAAGTGTTGGCCGACTGGCTGATCAGCCAGCCCGCCGAATGGACCGCAGGCATCCAGGTGGCGGCGTTGGATCCGTTCCGCGGCTACGGCGCCGCCCTGTCGACCGGTCTGCCGCACGCGGTGCGGGTCCTGGATGCCTTCCACGTGGTGCGGCTCGGGTTCGCCGCCGTCGATGACGTGCGCCGCCGTGTGCAACAGCACACCTGCGGGCATCGGGGCCGGCGCGAGGATCCGCTGTACGGCATCCGCCGGGTGCTGCGCCGCGGCGCCGAGCACCTCAGCACTCACGCGTGGGCGCGGCTGCTGGCCGGCATCGAGGCCGGCGACGAGCACGGTCAGGTCGCCGCCGCCTGGGTCGCTGCCCAAGAGCTGCGCGCGATCTACGGCTGTCGCGATCGCGACCGCGCGGCGGGCCGCCTCTATGACTGGACCGTGATGTGTATCGACTCGCAGGTTCCCGAACTCGGGCGGCTGGCCCGCACCCTCACCATGTGGCGGAATGAGTTCCTGGCCTATTTCAGCACCGGTCGAATCAGCAACGGCCCCACCGAAGCGGTCAACCTGCTGATCAAGAAAATCCTCCGAGTCGGCCACGGCTTCCGCAATTTCGACAACTATCGGCTGCGCCTGCTACTGCACTGCGGAATCACCTGGCAACATCACACCCCGACACCACTACGAGGTCGACTACCACGCTTAGCCGCGTAGAGCCGCTTTTCAGGCTGAGGCGAAGTCAGGAGCGAGACGTTTGCGCTGGTCAAGCTGGACGGACTGGACCAATCTTGTGGGCTCAGACCACGCAATCCAGTCCGCGTGGCGGATCTGGAGCGGATGAAAGCGAACTCCTGACCCCCAGACTGCCAGGAGCGGGCAG
>DATIOT010000435.1:0-8196 GCA_035472875.1 Mycobacterium sp. | reverse complement strand
CGGACGGCGGTGAGCTGCAACACGAAGAGACTGGTGCCGAGCAATCCCGTGCCCAATCCGGCCAGTATCACCGGTCGCCAACTCTGAAGCGCTGGGACGAAGAACGCGGCCGCCGCAGCGACCAGCCAACCTAGGAACCCGATGACGATGACGGGCCAGACCTCGAGCAGCATCGGCGGCAGGGGCGGAGCCTCGCGGCTTTCGCCAGGCTCGCATTCGCCGGGTTCGCTTTCGCCAGGTCCGACAGACATCACGATCAACATAGCCTGCGGCCAGATGTGGGTACCACCGTTCGCCGTTTCGTGTTCCTAGTTCTCGGCTACACGTGTAACCTCGCGCCATGCCTGACAGCGATGCGCGGCTGGCCAGCGACTTGTCGCTGGCCGTGATGCGGCTGGCCCGCCAACTGCGCTTTCGAAACCCGTCGGCGCCCGTGTCGCTGTCGCAGCTCTCGGCGCTGACCACGTTGGCCAACGAGGGCGCGATGACGCCTGGGGCGCTGGCGATCCGGGAACGGGTCCGACCGCCGTCGATGACCAGGGTGATCGCCTCCCTGGCCGACGAGGGCTTCGTAGACCGCACCCCACACCCCGTCGACGGCCGGCAGGTGCTGGTCTCGGTGTCTGAGTCAGGCGCCGAATTGGTCAAGGCGGCCCGGCGCGCCCGCCAGGAGTGGCTGGCGGAGCGGCTCGCGACGCTCGACAGCGATAAGCGCGCCACCCTGCGGGAGGCGGCCGATCTGATGTTGGCTCTGGTCGACGAAAGCCCGTGAGCGCAGGCCATTGTGCTCAGGACGGCCCCGGTGGGCTGGAAAGGATTGACGGCCTGGATGTTCAGGACGTCGACGATCCCGACGATCCGCGGCTCGACGATTTCCGCGACCTGAACAGCGTTGACCGTCGTCCCGATCTGCCGACCGGAAAAGGGCTGGTGATCGCCGAAGGCGTTCTGGTCGTGCAGCGCATGCTGGGCTCCCGGTTCACCCCGCATGCCTTGTTCGGAACCGACCGCAGGCTGGCCGAGCTCAAGGACGACCTGGCCGGTGCCGGAGCGCCCTTCTATCGAGCCTCCGCCGACGTCATGGCCCGGGTGGTCGGCTTCCACCTCAATCGTGGCTTGCTGGCGGCCGCGAGAAGAGTGCCGGAACCAAGCGTTGCACAGGTGGTCGACGGCGCCCGTACCGTTGCGGTGCTCGAAGGCGTCAACGACCACGAGAACCTGGGCTCGATCTTTCGCAACGCGGCGGGGCTGGGCGTGGACGCTGTGGTGTTCGGCAGCGGCTGCGCCGATCCGCTCTACCGTCGCGCCGTTCGGGTGTCCATGGGCCACGCGCTGCTGGTGCCGTATGCACGAGCAACCAACTGGCCCACCGACCTTTTGACCCTGAAAGCAAGCGGATTTCGGCTGCTGGCGATGACTCCGCAGCGCCAAGCGTGCGCGCTACCTGAGGCGATGGCGGCATCGCGCGACGACCGGATTGCGGTGTTGGTGGGCGCCGAGGGCCCGGGATTGACACCGGCCACCCTGCGATTAAGCGATGTGCGGGTGCGCATCCCGATGTCGCGGGACACCGACTCGCTCAACGTCGCCACGGCAGCTGCTTTGGCGTTCTACGAGCGGGTTAGGCTCGGCTCGTGAGCCATGAGCGCGGCCAGCGCGCCCAGTCTCAGCCCTGGGCAACGGGTTTGACGGTGGCCGGGTTTGTTGCGGCAGTTACCGCCGCCGCGATTGTGGTGCTCAGTCTTGGGCTGGTCCGAGTGCATCCGCTGTTGGCTGTCGGGCTCAACATCGTGGCGGCCGGGGGACTGGCGCCGACCCTATGGGGATGGCGGCGTACCCCTGTTCTGCGCTGGTTTGTGCTGGGGGCAGGAGTAGGCGTGACGGGCGCGTGGCTGACGCTGCTGGCCCTGGCAACCTTGGGTCGCGGCTAGCGCTGCCCGCCTGAGCGCACCCCAAGCAGCACATCCTCCCACGCCGGGATGACCGGCTTCCCGCGTCGAGTGTGCACCGGCTTCTCCTCCGGCGTGGCGACCGCCGGCTTCACGGGCTCGTCGAAGTCGACGTGCGCCACCCGGGGAAGTGGCCGCAGCGGACGTTCGAAGTTCGGGTCGATCAGTTCACTGGCCGCATCGTCGATCGCGGTGGCTGTTCCGCCGTGAGCGCCGGGAGTGAAGCAGAAGTGTGCGATGTTGTCGGAACGGCCGGCCTTCCACGCAAGCTGCACCGTCCAGCGGTTGTCTTCATTGCGCCAGGCGTCCCAGCTGAGTTTGTCGGTTTCGAGGCCGCGGGTCACCAATGCGGCGCTGATAGTCTCCAGCAGGGTAAGCACTGCCGGGCCATCAGCGAGCATTGGATGTGCGGCCGTTGCCAGCTCCGCCGCGCGATAACGTTCCAGCAATACCGGCTGGGCGAACCGGCGGATCCGTGCGACGTCAGAGCCCGACGCCGCGGCCACTTGCTCGACGGACGCGCCGGCGCGAACCTTGGCCTGAATTTCTTTGGGACTCAGCATGTTGGTGATTTCGATCTCGAGTTGCGGTTGCTCCGTCGGTGCGGGTTCACCGCGTAGGGCAGTCCGCAATCGGTCGTTGGCCGATAGCTTGAACTGCTCTGCGGGGTCATCACTCTCGCAGATGAGGTATTTGCTGTCGGCATCGAGCCCAACCACTTTGAGTTCCCGCATGGTTTTCTCCTCGCAGGCTCCGTGCAGGTCAGCGACGGACCCGTCACGTGCGCACTCTAGTCCAGCTACCGCCGCCACCTGTGCTGACACGCTGGGCGGTTGCGTGCTGATTGCCAGCGGGTTAAAGGCGTTCGACTACCCAGTCGACGCACTGAGTGAGAGCGCTGACGTCGTCGGGTTCGACCGCGGGGAACATCGCGACCCGCAACTGGTTGCGACCGAGTTTGCGGTACGGCTCGGTGTCGACGATGCCGTTAGCCCGCAAAGTCGACGCGACCGCCGCCGCGTCGACGTCGTCGACGAAATCGATCGTGCCCACCACTTGGGAACGCAGCCCGGGGTCGGCGACGAAGGGCGTCGTGTACGGCCGCTCCTGCGCCCACGAGTACAACCGCTGCGACGAGTCGGCCGTGCGCTTGACCGCCCAATCCAGCCCGCCGTTGCCCAACAGCCAGTCGAGCTGTTCGGCCAGCAGTGCCAGGGTGCCGATCGCCGGTGTGTTGTACGTCTGGTTCTTCAGGCTGTTCTCCACCGCGATCGGCAGCGACAGGAAGTCGGGAACCCAGCGACCGGACGCGGCGATGGACTCGATCCGGGCCAGCGCGGCCGGGCTCATGATGGCCAGCCACAGGCCGCCGTCGCTGGCGAAGTTCTTCTGCGGCGCGAAGTAGTAGGCATCGGCCTCAGTGATGTCGACCGGTAGGCCACCGGCGCCGGAGGTCGCGTCGATAACGATCAGCGCGTCGCCCGAATCGGCTGGGCGATGGACGGGCACCGCGACGCCGGTCGACGTCTCGTTGTGCGCCCACGCAATCACATCGACCGACGGATCGCTCTGCGGCTCCGGCGCACTGCCCGGATCCGACTTGATGATGATGGGATCGCCGATGAACGGGTTCTTGGCGACGGCGGAGGCGAACTTCGAGCTGAACTCGCCGTAGGAAAGATGCAGCGAGCGCTTGTCGATCAGCCCGAAGGCCGCGGAATCCCAGAACGCCGTCGCACCACCATTGCCCAGAATGAGCTCGTAACCGTCGGGCACCGAGAAAAGCTCCGCCAGTCCTGACCGAACCCGCCCCAGTAAGTTCTTGACCGGCGCTTGGCGGTGCGATGTGCCAAACAACGCGGCCGCAGTGGTGGTCAGCGCCTGCAATTGCTCGGGTCGGACCTTTGACGGACCGGACCCGAAGCGGCCGTCGCGAGGTTTGATGTCATCGGGAATCTGGAGCTGCTCAGCCATGCTCATCAGGGTAGTGAGCGGACCTGACGCGGCGACGGCGCTACCCGTATGGCGCGTGGGCGCCGATGCACGCCCGTCTAATAACGCCTGGCAGTGGCGCTAACACGGCGTCACTTGATGTGAGTAAGGCCACACCGAATGGGTGACCACTGGTCAGGCCACAGTGCTGTCCACGGGCCTGGCGAATTCCCGGTACCAGCGGTACCGTGTTGGTCACACGTCCCGATGTAAACCTCGCGGAGGAGGCTTGGAAATGGCCAGGACGCGAATGGTCCGGCGTTGGCGCCGCAACATGGAGGTGCGCGACGACGCCGAGTACGTGAACATGCTTGCCACACTGTCCGAGGGGTCGGTGCGGCGGAACTTCAACCCCTACACCGATATCGATTGGGATTCACCGGAATTTGCTGTTACCGAAAACGATCCCCGGTGGATCCTGCCGTTGACCGACCCGTTGGGTCGCCATCCCTGGTACCAGGCGCAGTCGGACGAACGCAAGATCAAAATCGGCATGTGGCGCCAGGCCAACGTTGCCAAAGTGGGGCTGCACTTCGAGTCCATCCTGATCCGCGGCCTGATGAACTACACGTTCTGGGTGCCGAACGGGTCGCCGGAATACCGGTACTGCCTGCACGAATCGGTTGAAGAGTGCAACCACACGATGATGTTCCAGGAGATGGTGAACCGCGTCGGCGCCGACGTTCCGGGGATGCCGCGCATGCTGCGCTGGATCTCACCGCTTGTCCCGCTGGTTGCCGGCCCGTTGCCGGTGGCGTTCTTCATCGGTGTACTTGCCGGCGAGGAACCCATCGACCACACCCAGAAAAATGTTCTCCGCGAAGGCAAGTCGCTGCACCCGATCATGGATCGGGTAATGGCCATCCACGTGGCCGAGGAAGCCCGACACATCTCCTTCGCGCACGAGTTCCTGCGTAAGCGGCTGCCGCAGTTGACCCGGAGGCAGCGGTTTTGGGTCTCGCTGTACTACCCGCTGACGATGCGGATGTTGTGCCAGGCGATCACGGTGCCGCCCAAGTCGTTCTGGCAGGAGTTCGATATCCCGCGCGAGGTCAAGAAAGAGCTCTTCTTCCGGTCGCCGGATTCGCGAAAGTGGCTCAGCGACATGTTCGCTGACGTTCGGATGCTGGCCCACGACACCGGGCTGATGGAAACTCGCTCTGCGCGGCTCATGTGGCGCATCTGCAAGATCAACGGCAAGCCGTCGCGCTACCGCAGCGAGCCACAGCGCCAGCACCTCGCCGCGGCGCCGGCCGCGTAGGGCTGCGCGGGTTGTAATTTTATGCCGCACGTTATTACCCAGTCGTGCTGCAACGACGGGTCGTGTGTTTTCGCGTGCCCGGTGAATTGCATTCACCCGACACCGGATGAGCCGGGCTTCGCGACGTCGGAGATGCTCTACATCGATCCATTGGCCTGCGTGGACTGCGGTGCGTGCGTGAGTGCCTGCCCGGTCGGCGCCATCGCGCCCGATACCCGGCTGGAGCCCAAACAGCTGCCGTTCATCGAGATCAACGCCTCGTTTTATCCGGCGCGGCCCGCCGGCGTGAAGCTGCCGCCGACGTCGAAACTGGCCCCGGTCATCCCGGCCGCTGAGGTGCATGCCCGCCGTCATCCGCTGACCGTGGCCATCGTCGGGTCCGGGCCGGCGGCGATGTATGCCGCCGACGAGCTGCTCACTCAGCATGGGGTGTACGTCAATGTCTTTGAGAAGCTGCCCACGCCCTATGGATTGGTGCGCGCCGGGGTGGCACCCGATCACCAGAACACCAAAAGGGTCACCCAGTTTTTCGACCGGGTCGCCCGTCATCGCCGCTTCCGGTTCTATCTCAACGTCGAGATCGGTAAGCATGTGAGCCACGCCGACCTGTTGGCCCACCATCACGCCGTGCTGTACGCGGTCGGTGCGCCCGATGACCGTCGGCTGGGCATCGGCGGGATGGGTCTGCCGGGCACCGGAACCGCCACCGAGTTGGTCGCGTGGATCAACGGTCATCCCGACTTTACTGATCTGCCAGTCAATCTCAGCCACGAACGGGTGGTGATCATCGGCAACGGCAATGTCGCCCTCGATGTGGCCCGTGTGCTCACCTCGAATCCGGACGACCTGGCCCGTACCGACATCTCCGACCATGCGCTGGAAGCATTCCGCGGCTCCGCGGTCCGCGAAGTGGTGATCGTCGCCAGGCGCGGTCCCGCCCATTCGGCGTTGACGTTGCCTGAACTGATCGGGCTCACGACTACGTCGGAGGTCGTGCTCGACGCCGCCGACCATGAGCTGGTGGCAGCCGATCTTGCGACTGTTTCTGACCCGTTGACCCGGAACAAGCTAGAGATTTTGAACAAACTTGGCGACGGTTCGGCGCCGGTGTGGCGCCCGCGAATCCGGTTGGCCTATCAGCTCACACCCAAGCGCGTCCTAGGCCAGCAGCGGGCCACCGGCGTGGAGTTCTCAGTCACCGGCACCGAAGAGATTCGCCGGCTCGAGGCCGGCCTGGTACTGACGTCGATTGGGTACCGCGGCAAGCCGATTCGCGGTCTTCCGTTTGACGAGGCGGCGGCTGTGGTGCCGAACGAGGGTGGCCGTGTCGTCGATCCCGGTTCCGGTGAACCGGTGCCCGGTGCATACGTCGCAGGCTGGATCAAGCGCGGGCCGACCGGGTTTATCGGCACCAACAAGTCCTGCTCCTTGCAAACCGTTCAGGCCTTGGTTGCCGACTTCAACACCGGCAATCTGACCGATCCGGTGGCCAAGCCAGAGACGCTGGACAAGCTGGTGCATGCCCGGCAGCCCGACGCCGTCGACTCCGCGGGATGGCGCGCCATTGACGCCGCCGAGATCGCACGCGGCGGCGACGATGGACGACCGCGCAACAAGTTCACCGACGTCGCCGAGATGCTCGGCGCGGCGGCAACCGCGCCACCGGCGCCGCCGCTGCGACGCCGGCTGCTGGCCCGGTTGCGTGATCTCGCTTAGCTACTCGCCTGCTTCGACATCGCGGCCTGGATCTCATCGATGCTGACCTCGCGCACCGGCTGTCCCAGCGACCAGTGGTGGCCGAACGGATCGGCGACCACGCCGTAGCGGTCTCCCCAGAACTGGTCCTCCAAGGCCGCCACCACGGTGGCGCCAGCATCCAGCGCACGTTGGAACTTGGCGTCGACGTCAGTGACGGTCAGATGGATGGTGACTGGAGTTCCGCCGAGTGACTTCGGGGTCATCGACTTGCCACCCGACATCTCCGGGAAGTCGTCGTTGAGCATCACCGTGAAACCATTGACGCGCAGCGCGGCGTGAATCAGCTTGCCGTCGGGACCGGGTACACGCCCCAGTTCGACGGCATCGAAAGCCTTGACGTAGAAGTCGATCGCCGCGGCGGCGTTGTCGACCACGAGGTGTGGGGACAGTGCGGGTTCGACGTTGATAGGCATGACGGCCTCCTTGTTGTCGGTCTCCCAAGCCAGGTCCTGGCCCGGGCTCTCGGATATTGACCCCGACGGCGATGCAAAATCATCGCGAGGGCCATCTAATCGCGGGGCACCGACAAATCTGGGCTTCGACCGCCTCGGCTGCCCTAGGCAGTAGTGAGAACCCGGTCCCAGCCTTCGACAGACTCCGGGCTGCGCGGACCCGGTCCAACATAGATGGCCGACGGGCGGACCAGCTTGCCGAGTCGCTTCTGCTCGAGAATGTGAGCGCACCACCCCGCGGTGCGCCCACAGGTGAACATGGCCGGCATCATGTTGGCCGGCACCCGGGCGAAGTCCAGGATCACCGCAGCCCAGAACTCGACGTTGGTCTCGATTGCCCGATCCGGACGGCGCTCGCGCAGCTCGGACAGCGCAGCCTGCTCCACAGCGACCGCGACCTCGTAACGCGGTGCGCCCAGCCGCTGGGCGGCGGCCCGCAACACGCGCGCCCGCGGGTCCTCCGCGCGGTAGACCCGGTGCCCGAACCCCATCAGCTTGTCGCCGCGGTCCAAAATGCCTTTAACCAGGCCGCGGGCGTCGCCGGTGCGCTCAACTTCCTCGAGCATCGGCAGGACCCGGGCCGGCGCGCCGCCGTGCAGCGGCCCGCTCATCGCCCCGATCGCCCCAGACAGCGCTGCCGCCACGTCGGCGCCGGTCGAGGCGATCACCCGTGCGGTGAACGTCGAGGCGTTCATGCCGTGCTCGGCCGCCGACACCCAGTAGGCGTCGATCGCCTCGACGTGTTTGGGGTCGGGTTCACCCTGCCAGCGGGTCATGAATCGCG
>DATIOT010000434.1:0-2192 GCA_035472875.1 Mycobacterium sp. | reverse complement strand
GTCAGCCGTCAGTTTGCCGTGATCGATCGGCGTGAATTCAATATCAGCAGGATCGCTGATGGTATGCCTTAGGAACTCTCCATTACCGTTGTGGTCGAACCAACTGCGGAACGTGTCATGCCGACGCAGGTATGCGTTGACGGCGTAATTCATGGCAGAAATATCACATTGGCCGGGTACTTCACAGGTAGCGATGATTTGCCGCGAAAAGTCCAGCCCCGCGGCTGTCCGTTCGTGATAATTACGAAGGTGTTGGCCCTGCATGTAGCTGACCGCCACCGAACTGGCCGGCGCTTGTCGAGCCTTTTCGGCGGCCGCGGTCGTCGGGTGCCAGGAGATGACTGATCCTGGGGTCGGCGTCCAATCACCGAGTGAGCCGATCGTAATTTTCCCGATGCGCAAAACTTCATCCTCCTCGGTCTGGACGGCTGCAGTTCGGCCCTGCCGGTAGCGAGATCAAGATAACCCTTTGGGCAATCACCGCCGCCGACAGGCGCGGGTACGCGTGCAACAGCTCACGGATCCGGCGGGCGGTGGTGGTGACCGAACGGCCCGGCGTGGGGCGCAGGGCGGCGCCACGCCCGGCGATATTTGCTGGGTGTCGGCGGGGCCGAAGTACGCATACAGTCATACTTGCCATCGGGGGGACGCCGCTGCGCGACCGGGCACGGCATGTGGTGCACTGAAGCACCTAAGACTTGGTTCGGAGCTACCACAGCCCCGGCGTCGGAAGGCCGGCCCGAGGGCATCGAATCTCCATCGACCAATTCAGGGAGGACAATGGCATGGTATCCGTCGAAGGTCTGATGGAGCCGGAAACGGGTTTTGCGATCGTCGGCTACGCGGCGCGTTTTCCGGGTGCCGCGGATGCGGACGAATTCTGGCAGGTGCTGCGGGAAGGCCGGGATGCGATATCGGAGGTGCCCCAGGAACGGTGGGATGCCGACGAATTCTTCGACCCAGATCCCGATGCGCCCGGGAAGGTTGTGACCCGTCGGGCAGGTTTCGTCGATGACGTAACGGGGTTCGACGCGCCGTTTTTCGGTATGTCGGCGCGTGAGGTCAGGTTGATGGACCCGCAGCATCGGCTCTTGCTGGAGACGGCGTGGCGGGCGGTAGAGCATTCGGGCACCGCGCCAACGGCTTTGGCGAACACCAACACCGGTGTGTTCATTGGTTTGTCCACCCATGACTACCTGGGAATGGCATCCGACGAGCTGACTTACGCCGAGATCGAAGCCTACATGGCAATCGGGACGTCGGCTGCCGCAGCAGCGGGCCGGATCAGTTATCGGTTGGGGCTGCAGGGCCCGGCGGTCGCCATCGACACGGCGTGCAGCTCGTCGTTGGTGGCAATCCATCAGGCATGCCAAGCGCTGCGCGTGGGGGAATGTGACCTCGCGCTGGCCGGGGGCGCGAACGTCCTGCTTACCCCGGCGACCATGATCACCTTTTCCCATGCGCACATGCTCGCGCCCGACGGCCGGTGCAAGACATTCGATGCGGCCGCGGACGGCTACGTGCGCGGCGAGGGTTGCGGTGTCATTGTCGTGAAGCGGCTTGAGGACGCGATCCGCGACGGTGATCGGATTCGGGCCGTGATCCGGGGCAGCGCGGTCAATCAGGACGGCGCATCGGGTGGTTTGACGGTGCCGAACGGCATTGCCCAGCAACGGGTTATCGCCGAGGCGTTGGAGCGCGCCGGCATCGCGCCCGGCGACGTCGGTTACCTGGAGGCACATGGGACCGGGACATCGCTTGGCGATCCGATCGAGGCCCAGGCCGCAGCTGCGGTGCTCGGCGCTGGGCGCGCGGCGAGCCGGCCGCTGTTGATCGGCTCGGTGAAGACGAATATCGGGCATCTGGAAGCAGCCGCGGGGATCGCGGGTGTGATCAAGGTCATCCTGTCGCTCGAGCACGAGGTATTGCCGCAGCACCTGCACTTTCGCAATCCGTCGCCGCACATTCCCTGGGACCGGCTTGCGGTGCAGGTTGTCAAGGAGGCGACGGCCTGGGAACGCAACGGTCGGCCCCGCGTTGCGGGAGTCAGCTCGTTCGGGTTCGCCGGGACCAACGCGCACGTCATCCTCGAGGAGGCGCCTGGTGAAGTAGGTCAGGTCGCTGTGGCACCGGGCCCGGTCGACGAGCGCGGGGACCGGCGGTTCAGGGTACTTCCGCTATCGGCGCGAACG
>DATIOT010000433.1:0-6402 GCA_035472875.1 Mycobacterium sp. | reverse complement strand
AACCTGACCTGGCGCGTGGCCGCGGTGGCGGGAGAAATGCCAATGCACTTAGAGCTTTCCGACGAACAGGAACTGTTCATGACTTCGCTCCGCGAATGGCTGGGCGAACGCGCCGGCTCGTCGTCGGTCCGTAGCTGGTTGGACACCGGCGATCCCGCCGCCTTCGAACGGCTCTTCGTCGACGAAGGTTGGGCGGCGGTCGGCTTCTACGAGGACCTGGGCGGCCAAGGCGGCGGCCTGCTGGAATTGGCGCTCACGGCGCGTGAGCTCGGACGCGCTGCGGCGCCGTCGAGCGGCTGGCTGCAGTCGGCGATCATCGTCCCGGCGCTTTCCGGCGAGCCCGCGTTGGTGCGCGCGGCGACGGAATCTGGCGACGTGACCGCGTTGGCGGTCCGGGCGGACCGCATCCCCGCGGCGGTGACGTCGGTGCTGAGTAGCGATGGTCGATTGCGTGGGCGGATACTGTGTGTATTGGGCGCCGCTCGGTCGCGGCGGTTGCTGGTGCCCTTAGCTGACGGCGAGGCCACGTCGCTCTGGCTGGTGGACGGTGCTGACGGGGGGGTCGGGGTCCACCCCCGGCCGCTGCTGGACCGTTCGCGCGATGTCGCCGATGTCGTCCTTGATGACGCCGCGGCACGCCGGCTCGATATCGACGCCACGACCGCACTCAGCGAAGTAACCACCAGGGCAGCGATTCTCGTCGCCGCCGACGCGCTGGGCGCATCTGAGCGGATGCTTCAATTGGCCGTCGACTATAGCAAGCAGCGCCAGCAGTTCGGCCGGCCGATCGGCTCGTTCCAGGCGGTCAAGCACGCCGCGGCGCAGATGCTGGTCACCGTGGAGTCCTCAATGTCCATCGTGTTTTACGCGGCACAGTCGGCCGAAGAGGGTTTGCCTGAGCGCGCGACCCATGCGGCCGTCGCGAAGGCGCAAGTCACCCGTGGCAGCGCCGAAATCGCCGACAGCGCACTGACTCTGCACGGCGCCATCGGCTACACCTGGGAGCACGATCTGCACCTGTTCTACAAGCGGGCCAAACTCGACCGGGTACTGTTCGGCACACCGACGGCCTGGAACGACCGCATCGCAGACGTTCTGCCGCTACTGCCCGCCACGGGATAGCCGCGTGAAGGTGATCAGCACCTCAACAAGCGGCCTTCCCTTTTGGTCTGTCCATTAGTATGATTAACGTTTAGGCCGATTCCCGACAGTCGTCGAGTGGAGAGCGTTGTGGACTTCCAATTGAGCGAGGATCAGCAGACCATCCGCACTGCGGTCGCTGAACTGGCAGGCAAGTTTGACGACCACTACTGGATGACCAAGGACCAGCAGCACGAGTTCCCGACAGAGTTCTATGACGCCTTCGCTGAGGGCGGCTGGCTCGGCATCACCACGCCGGGGGAATACGGGGGCCACGGGTTCGGCATTACCGAGGCGTCGATCCTGCTGGAAGAAGTCGCAGCCAGCGGCGGCGGGATGAACGCCGCGAGCTCGATGCACATGTCGATATTCGGCATGCATCCGGTAATCGTGCACGGCTCCGAGGAGCTCAAGGCCCGCACGTTGCCCCGCATCGTCACCGGTGACCTGCACGTGTGTTTCGGTGTCACCGAGCCCGGCGCAGGACTGGACACCACGAAGATCACCACCTTCGCCCGGCGCGAAGGTGATCACTACGTCGTCAACGGCCGCAAGGTGTGGATCTCCAAGGCGCTGGAATCGGAGAAGGTCCTACTACTGACCCGCACGACGAAGTTCGAGGATGCGAGACGCAAGACCGATGGCATGACCCTGTTCCTGACCGATCTCGATCGCGACAAGATCGACATTCGCCCGATCCCCAAGATGGGCCGAAACGCGGTCAGCTCCAACGAATTGTTCATCGACGGCCTCGAGGTTCCCGTCGAGGACCGCGTCGGCGAGGAAGGTCAGGGTTTCCGCTACATCCTCGACGGGCTTAACCCTGAGCGCTGCCTGATCGCCGCCGAAGCGCTGGGCATCGGGCGCGCCGCATTGCGCGCGGCGGTTCGATATGGCAACGAACGTGTGGTGTTCGGCCGGCCGATCGGAATGAACCAGGGACTGCAGTTTCCGCTTGCCGACTCGTTGGCCCGCTTGGACGCAGCGGAGCTGATGCTGCGCAAGGCCACCTGGCTCTACGACAACGGCAAACCCTGTGCACGCGAAGCCAATACAGCCAAATACCTATGTGCCGACGCCGCGTTCGACGCCGCCGACCGCGCACTGCAAACACACGGCGGCATGGGCTACTCCGAGGAATACCACGTGGCCCGGTATTTCCGGGAGGCCCGGCTGACGCGGATCGCCCCGATCAGCCAGGAGATGGTGCTCAACTACCTGGGTGAGCACGTGCTGGGCCTGCCGAGGAGCTACTGATGACCCCGCAGCGTGACGTCTTCCGGCTCGACCGCCGTTCGGCTCTGGTGACCGGTGCGGGCAGCGGCGTCGGCGAGGCCGTCGCCCGCGCTTTCTCCGCGGCCGGGGCCGCGGTGCTGGTGACCGACATCGACAAGGACGCCGCGGTGGCCACTGCGGAATCGATCACCGCCGCCGGCGGCACCGCCCGGCCGTTCGTCCTCGACGTGCGCGACTCGGCTGCGGCGGCCGAAGCCGCCGCCGCGGCGGCCGAACTCGGCGGCGGCGCACTGCACATCCTGGTCAACAACGCCGGCGCCATCGCACCCGCGATGTTCCCCGACCTTTCCGAGGAAAACTTCCGCCGCATCGTCGACATCCACCTCATGGGCAGCTTCCTGTGCAGCCAGGCAGCACTGGGACACCTGCCCACCGACGGCACCGGCCGCATCATCAACGTCACGTCCGCGGCCGGCCTCACCGGGACCATCGGCCAGGCCAATTACGGGGCCGCCAAGGCCGGCATCATCGGCCTGACGAAGTCGCTGGCCCGCGAACTGGCGCGCCAATCCATCACCGTCAACGCCGTCGCGCCGCTGGCCGCCACCGCGATGACCGAGAACATCCGCAGCAACGAAAAGCTGGCCGCCAAGACGCTGGCCCGAATCCCCTTGGGACGCTGGGCCTTCCCGGACGAGATCGCACCGACGTTCGTCTTTCTGGCCTCGGACGCCGCGTCCTACATCACCGGCCAGGTGCTGCCGGTCGACGGCGGGACGGTGATCTGATGGGCCGCACCGTGACCGGACCGTTCGCCTCGACCGGCCGCGAGGTCTACATCGCCGAGGCCGTGCGCACCCCCACCGGAAAGTCGCATCCCGAACGCGGGTGGTACCGCAACATGCACCCCACCGCGATGCTCGCCGCCTGTTACACCGAGCTGATCGCGCGCAGCGAGATCGAGCCCGCACTGGTCGAGGACCTCGTGATCGGCTGCACCGCCCCGTTCGGTGAACAGTCCCGTAACATCGCCCGCAACGCCTGGCTACAGGCGGGCTATCCGCCTGAGGTGCCGGCGACTACGCTGGACCGGCGCTGCGGCTCGGCGCAGACCGCGGTGGAAATGGGCGCGGCCCTGGTGGCCTCGGGCACTCACGACGTCGTGATCGCCGGCGGTGTGGAGCACATGGGCCACGTCCCCATCGACTCTCCCGGCAAGATCTCCGAACTGTATGGCGATCCGTGGCCGGCCGAGCTGCGCGACCGCTACAGCTTTGTGCACCAAGGCGAAAGCGCCGAGTTGATCGCCGACCGGTGGCAGCTGGGCCGCGAGGAGATGGATGCCTTCGCCGCGCGGTCGCATCAGAATGCCGCCAAGGCCATCGCCGACGGCCGGTTCGTTGCCGAGATGGTGCCGATGACACTCGACGGCCAGCTCCGCTCCGCCGACCAATGCGTACGCCCGGAGACCACGGTGGAGACACTGGCCAATCTCAAGCCGGTGTTCCGCAAGGAGAACGGGCGAATCACCGCCGGGTCGTCGTCGCCGATCAGCGACGGCGCCGCCGCGGTGTTGCTGTGCTCCGGCGATGCCGCGGGCCGGCTCGGGCTGCGGCGGCGTGCCCGCGTCGTCGACCAGACCACCGTCGGGGTCGACCCCATCATCATGCTGACCGGGCCCATCCCCGCGACTCGGAAGTTATTGCAGCGCAACAACCTCAGCATCGACGACATCGACTTGTTCGAGGTCAACGAGGCGTTCTCGTCGGTGGTGCTGGCATGGCAGCGGGAGCTGCTTCCGGACACCGATCGGGTCAACGTCAACGGCGGAGCCATCGCGCTGGGTCATGCGGTGGGTGCCACCGGCGCCCGGTTGATCGCCACATTGGTCGCCGAACTCGAACGCCGCGAGGCCGACCTCGGCCTGGTGTCGATGTGCTGCGGCGGGGGCCTTGGGACGGCAACCTTGATCCAACGGGTGCCGACGTGATCGATTTTTCCAAATTCCTGTCCCGGGGTGACGGTGTCTGGTGGGGCCAGGCCGCCGCGGAGCCGCGTCCGCTGGTCGACGCGCTGATCCTGCAGAGTCCCCGGATTGGTCCGATCCGCACGTTCACCGGGCTGAGCTGGAACGACCAGCTCGCCATCACGATGCCCGGCCGGATGTCGATGGTGTCCTATGGCGGGCTCGGCGAGCTTCGCGAACTGAGCAGGTCCGGACGCCTGGACGTGGTGCCGTGCCACTATTCGGCGCTACCGCGCATGTTCGCCGAACGCCGACTGCCGTGTGACGTCGGCCTGATGCAGGTGTCCCCGCCTGACAAGAACGGGACGTGCTCTTTGGGCATCGGTGTCGACTACGTCGCCGATGCGATGCGGCACACGCCGGTGCTCATCGCCGAGATCAACCAAAGAATGCCTGCCACGGTTGGCACCCAACGGATTCCGCTCGACCGGTTCGCGGCGACCATCAGCACCGACCGCCCGCTGGCCGAAGATCCGACCCGCCCACCGGGTGCTACCGAGCAGCGCATCGCCGTCCATGTCGCCGAGCTCGTCGACGACGGCGACACCGTGCAATTGGGGGTCGGCTCGCTGGGCGCCGCAGTGCTCGATGCGCTGGCCGAACACGAGGATTTGGGATTTCACACGGGCATGGTCACCGACGGGCTGCTCCGGCTAGTCGACAAAGGCGTGGTGACCGGCAACCGCAAGGAGATCGACCCCGGGCTCATTGTCGCCGGCACCGCGCTGGGTTCGGCCGAGCTGTACAACCGGGTGCCCGAGCTTCCCGCCAGGTTCCTGCCGACCAGTTACACCCATAGCCCGCAGGTGCTTTCGCGACTGCACTCGCTGGTGTCGGTGAACTTCGCCGTCGAGGTCGACCTGAGCGGGCAGGTGGGCGCCGAGGTCAGCCGCGGCGTATATATCGGCGCTGTCGGCGGTCAGGTGGACTTCACCCGGGCCGCCGCGCTCACCGGCAAACGGTCGATTATCGCGTTGCGGGCCACATCGGGCGGCCAGTCCACGATCAAAGCCTCGCTCGACGGCGGGGTGGTCACCACCACACGCTCCGACGTCGACACCGTCGTCACCGAATACGGCGTCGCGCATCTGCGCGGCTGCGGCCTGAGGGAACGAGCGCGACGACTGGTCGCAATCGCCGCGCCCAAGTTCCGCGATCAGCTCGACCGCGAAAGGAGCACATTGTGAGCGGATTGCCTGCGCATGTCGATATCCGCGAGGTCGGCCCGCGCGACGGATTCCAGAACGAACCGGAAACCATCGCCACGACCGACAAGATCGACCTGATCAACCGGCTGGCCCGAACCGGCCTGCGCCGCATCGAGGTCGCCAGTTTCGTCCGTCCCGACGTCATCCCGCAGCTGTCCGACGGCGTCGAGGTGCTGCACGGCATCGACGTGCCCGAGCACGTGTCGCTGATGGTGCTGGTACCCAACAGCAAAGGACTCGACAACGCACTCAAGGTGAGCGAGACCTTCTCGGAGGTTGCGATCTTCGTCAGCGCGTCGGAGACACATAACAAGAAGAACGTAAATCGAAGCATCGCCGAGTCCATGGCCGACAATGAGGTCATCGCCAAGCGCATCGTCGCCGAGGATCTGCGCTGCGCCGCCGTCATCGCCACGTCCTACGGCTGTCCGTTCGAGGGCAAGGTGCCGATGAAGCGGGTGCTCGACATCGCCGAGCAGTTCGCGGCTGCGGGAGCCAGCGAGGTCGGCTTCGGCGACACCACCGGAATGGCCAACCCCGCCTACGTCGGTGAATTCTTCGCTGCCGCCATCGAGCGGCTGCCCGGTGTCGAGGTGACCGCCCACTTCCACAACACCCGGGGCCAGGGACTGGCCAACGCATACGCAGCGTTGCAGGCCGGGTGCACCAGCTTCGAGTCCAGCTTCGGCGAACTCGGCGGCTGCCCCGTGCCGGCGGGTTCCACCGGAAACATCGCCTCCGAAGATTTGATCAGCATGTTCGAGGAGATGGGCGTGTCCACCGGGGTGTCGC
>DATIOT010000432.1:0-2031 GCA_035472875.1 Mycobacterium sp. | reverse complement strand
GTGAGCTGCGCACCCGGTCGCATGAAGACCTCCTCGTTGAAGGCGTCGCCGTACAGATCTCTGCGGGCGGCGATGGTCAGCACCGACACGTCGGCGGGTGCCGTCTCGGGCACCGGGCGGCCGAGGTAGCGCGACAAAGCGACCAGGAAGCCGACGGCGACGACACCGACGGCTACCGCACTGATCACCCACGACGGCGCCACCGGCGAGTTCTCCTCGAAGGTGGTCACCGGTTCCAGCCAGTGCCGCAGCGTGCCGCCCCAGCCCAGCAACCCACCGGAGAACACCGATCCGACCGCGAGCAGGATCATCGGCCATGTCATCAACGCCGGCGCTTCATGCGGATGTGCGTCTGGCGCCCAACGCTTTTCACCAAAGAAGGTCAGCAGCATCACCCGGGTCATGTAGAACGCGGTGATTCCGGCGCCCAGCAGGGCCGCCCCGCCCAGGATCCAGCCGCCGGCTCCGCCGGCTCCCAACGCGGCTTCGATGATGGCGTCCTTGGAGAAGAAGCCCGCGAACGGTGGAACGCCGATGATCGCCAGGTAGCCCAGGCCGAAGGTGGCAAAGGTCACCGGTAGCGCGCTACGCAGGCCGCCGTAGTGGCGCATGTCCTGTTCCTCGTCCATCGCGTGGATCACCGCGCCGGAGCCGAGGAATAGGCCGGCTTTGAAGAAGCCGTGGGTGAGCAGGTGCAGGATCGCGAACGCGTAGCCCGCCGGCCCGAGGCCCGCGGCCAGCACCATGTAGCCGATCTGGCTCATCGTCGACGCCGCCAGGGCGCGCTTGATGTCGTCCTTGGCGCAGCCGATGATCGCCCCGAACAGCAGGGTGACCGCTCCCACGATGATCACGCCGAGTCGGGCGTCGGGGGACAGGCTGTACAGCGGGTTGGATCGCACGATCAGATACACGCCGGCGGTCACCATCGTCGCGGCGTGGATCAACGCCGACACCGGGGTGGGGCCCTCCATGGCGTCACCGAGCCAGGCCTGCAGCGGAACCTGTGCGGACTTGGCGCAGGCGCCCGCCAGCAGCAGCAGCCCGATCCAGGTCAGTGCGCTGTGGCTGGCGCCCGCCGCCTGACCGAACACCCCGGAGTAGGCCAGCGTGCCGAAGTTGGCGAAGATCACGAAGATCGCCAGTGCCAGCCCGGCGTCGCCGACCCGGTTCATCACGAAGGCCTTCTTGGCCGCGGTCGGCTTGTGGTACCAGAACCCGATCAGCAGGTAGGACGCCAGGCCCACGCCTTCCCAGCCGGCGTAGAGGCCCACGAAGTTGTCAGCCACCACCAGCAGCAGCATCGCTGCGAGGAACAGGTTGAGGTAGGCGAAAAACCGTCGGCGATCGGGATCCTCGGCCATGTAAGCCACCGAGTAGATGTGGATCAGCGATCCGACGCCGGTGATCAACAGCACGAAACAGATCGACAGCTGGTCGATCTGCATCCCGAAGTCCACGTGCAAGCTGCCGACCGGTATCCAGGTGAACAAGTTCTGGATGATGGTCCGGGCGTCGCCGTGCCGGCTGAGCAGGTCGGACAGCAGCGTCAGGCCGACGCCGAACGACGCCAGTGCGGTCAGGCAGCCCAGCCAGTGTCCCCACGCGTCGGTGCGCCGGCCGCCGACCAGCAATATCGCGGCGCCGGCCGCGGGCAACGCGACCAGCAGCCAGATCAGATGTGTCATCGCCTCAGCCCTTGAGCAGGTTGGCGTCGTCGACCGAAGCCGATTTACGGGCACGGAAAATCGTCATGATGATGGCCAGTCCGACCACCACCTCGCAGGCGGCGACCACCATCGTGAAGAAGGCCACCATCTGGCCGTCGAGGTGGCCGTTCAGCCGGGCGAACGTGACGAAGGCCAGGTTGACCGCGTTGAGCATCAGCTCGACGCACATGAACATCACAATCGCGTTGCGCCGCAACAGGACACCGGCGGCGCCGATGGTGAACAGCAGCGCGGACAGGTACAGGTAGTTCTGCGGGTTCATGACGCACCCCCCCTGGTGATGGCGTCAAAACCGTTGGAA
>DATIOT010000431.1:0-2109 GCA_035472875.1 Mycobacterium sp. | reverse complement strand
CATCGCGGACGCAGAGGAGTTCGCGCAGAAGGTCGCGCGCTGGCGGATCGCCGAGGCGTACGAGGAGATCGGTCAGCGGGTGGCGCACATCGGTGCCCGAGACATCATGGCCTACTACGGGATTGACGATCCCTCGAGCATCGACTTCGACGCGCTGTGGGGTGGCCGTACCGACACGATGGGCCGGTCGCGCTTGCGGGCGCCGTTCGGCAATCGCTCCGACAACGGCGAGCTGCTGTTCTTGGACATGAAGTCGCTCGATGAAGGGGGCGATGGGCCGCACGGCGTCATGTCCGGGACGACGGGTTCGGGGAAGTCGACGCTGGTGCGAACCGTGATCGAGTCGCTGATGCTCAGCCACCCGCCCGACGAGTTGCAGTTCGTTTTGGCCGACCTCAAGGGTGGGTCCGCGGTCAAGCCCTTCGCCGGGGTCCCGCACGTATCGCGGATCATCACCGACCTCGAAGAAGACCAGGCGCTGATGGAGCGCTTCCTGGACGCGCTGTGGGGCGAGATCGCCCGCCGCAAGGCGGTGTGCGACAACGCCGGCGTCGACGACGCCAAGGAGTACAACTCGGTGCGGTCCCGGATGCGCGCCCGTGGCCAAGACATGCCGCCGCTGCCGATGCTCGTGGTGGTCATCGACGAGTTCTACGAGTGGTTCCGCATCATGCCGACCGCGGTCGACGTTCTGGACTCGATCGGCCGGCAGGGCCGCGCCTATTGGATCCACCTGATGATGGCTTCGCAGACGATTGAAAGCCGCGCTGAAAAGCTCATGGAGAACATGGGTTACCGCTTGGTGCTGAAAGCGCGCACCGCCGGTGCGGCGCAGGCGGCCGGTGTGCCCAATGCCGTCAACCTGCCGGCCCAGGCCGGTCTGGGTTACTTCCGTAGGAGTCTCGAGGACATCACCCGGTTCCAGGCCGAGTTCATGTGGCGGGACTACTACCGCGGGGTCACCATCGACGGCGAGGAAGCGCCGCAGTTGGTGCACAGCATCGATTACGTTCGGCCGCAATTGTTTACCAACTTGTTCACCCCGCTCGAGGTAAGCGTTGGCGGGCCGGATGTCGACTCGCCGGCTGTTCCGTCGAACGGCGAGGTGCTTGAGGCCGAGGGCTCCGAGGACGAGGATGAAGGAGGGATCAGGACACCGAAGGTCGGGACGGTGATCATTGATCAGCTGCGCAAGATCCAGTTCGAGCCCTACCGTCTGTGGCAACCGCCGCTGACCCAACCAGTCGCCATCGACGAGTTGGTCAACCGGTTCTTCGGCCGTCAGTGGCAGCAGGACTACGGCTCGGAAAAGAATCTGGTGTTCCCGATCGGGATCATCGACCGCCCGTTCAAGCATGACCAGCCGCCGTGGACGGTTGACACCTCCGGGCCCGGCGCAAACGTCCTGATTCTGGGCGCCGGCGGTGCGGGCAAAACCACCGCACTGCAGACACTGATCTGTTCGGCCGCGTTGACCCACACTCCCGACCAGGTCCAGTTCTACTGCCTGGCGTACAGCGGCACCGCGTTGACCACGGTCGCCCGTTTACCCCACGTGGGTGAGGTCGCCGGTCCGACAGATCCTTACGGTGTGCGCCGTACCGTGGCCGAACTGCTGGCGCTGGTGCGCGAGCGCAAACGTAGCTTCCTCGAATACGGAATCGCCTCAATGGACGTGTTCCGGCGCCGCAAGTTCGGCGGCGAGCCCGGCCCGGTGCCCAATGACGGGTACGGCGATGTCTATCTGGTGATCGACAACTACCGGGCATTGGCCGAGGAAAACGAGGTGCTGATCGAACAGGTGAACCTGATCATCAACCAGGGGCCCTCGTTCGGGGTGCACGTGGTGGTCACCGCCGATCGCGAATCAGAGCTGCGCCCACCGGTGCGGAGCGGTTTCGGTTCCCGGATCGAGTTGCGACTGGCCGCGGTGGAAGACGCCAAGCTGGTTCGGTCCCGGTTCGCCAAGGACGTTCCGGTCAAGCCCGGACGCGGCATGGTCGCGGTCAACTACGTCCGCCTCGACAGCGACCCACAGGCGGGCCTGCACACGCTGGTGGCCCGGCCTGCGCTGGCCAACACGGAGGACCACGTCTTCGAATCCGACAG